>JBBAUU010000090.1:0-6318 GCA_040398065.1 Opitutales bacterium
GAGGGTGATCGGCGCGAGGTGGTTCTTCGTCGAGAACGTCGGTACCGTATCCGCCGACTTGGCCGGACTTCAGAGCAGCAGCGATGTCATCGGTATGAACGATTTCACCACGTGCACAGTTAAGAATCAGGACGCCTTTCTTCATCTTTGCGATGTTCTTAGCGCAGATGAGGTCGCGTGTTTCGGGAGTTAAATTTGTATGGAGTGAGAGATAATCGGATACGGCAAAAACGTCATCCATGGTTGCGGCGCGTTTCACATCGTATTGAGCGGCGAATTTATCGTCCCAGTATAAATCGAAACCGACGACTTTCATGCCGAAGGCACGAGCGCGGATGGCGACTTCTTTACCAATGCGGCCCATGCCGATGATGCCGATTGTCTTGTCGAGTAACTCGCGACCCGTTTTACGTTTCCAACCGCCTGAGCGAGTCGAGTCGGTGTGGAAGTAGAAATTCTTTTCGAGAGCGAGAAGGAGGAGGAAGGTGTGTTCAGCAACGGTGGTGTGATTGACACCGGGAGTGAAGAGGAGGGGGACTTCTTTAGAGGTGAGGTACTTAACATCGATCTTGTCGACGCCGATACCGTACTTGCTGATAACCTTGAGGCGGGGGAGGGCTTTATCGATAACCGCTTGGGTGATTAAGTCGTCGCCGCAGATGTATCCGTCAAAATCCCCCATTAAAGCTAAAGTGTCGGCTTCGCTTAAAGGACCGCGAGCGGTGACAACTTCCCAACCTGTGGCGGCTAACATTTTATGGTGTTCGCCAGGGGTGTCTTGGAATGAGGTGGTTGTGAGGAGGATACGTGGCTTCATAGTGTCGTTTTAATCCAACCTAACTCGATTTGAAAAGTCAAAGAAAGTATAAGGTCGACAGCAAAAAAATCCTCTATTTATTTGGCTTACCCATGAATAACACCCCTAATTCAACCCCTGCGGCGTCCCCTTACCGCTGGGTGATTTTAGCCCTCCTGTTTTTTGCTACGACGATTAATTATATCGATCGTCAGATTCTGGCATTATTGAAACCGATGCTCGATAATGAGTTACATTGGACCAATGAGCAGTATGGTATGGTTAATTCTGCATTCCAGGGTGCCTATGCCTTTGGATTACTTGGCTTTGGTTGGTTTATTGATCGTTTTGGAACGAAGATCGGTTACGCCGTTTCGATTTTGGCATGGTCCGCTGCCGCAGCAGGTCACGCCCTCGTCGGTTCTATCTCCGGTTTCTATTACGCTCGTATAGCGCTGGGAGTTGGTGAGGGTGGTAATTTCCCTGCGGCGATTAAAACGACTGCCCAATGGTTCCCGCGTGCTGAACGTGCGTTTGCCAATGCACTTTTTAATTCAGGTTCAAACATTGGAGCACTGATTGCGCCAGCGGTTATTCCTATCATGGCAGTCACTTACGGATGGAGATCCACCTTCGTAGTCGCTGGTTTATTAGGGGTGGTGTGGATTCTTTTCTGGATACCTCTCTACAAGAAAGCTCCACAACTCGCTGAAGAAGAAGTTGCTGAAGAGCGCAAGATTCCATGGGCAAGTCTGTTACGTGTGAAACAAACTTGGGCCTACATGATTGCGAAATTCTTAACGGATCCAGTTTGGTGGTTCTATTTAATTTGGTTGCCTGACTATTTTAAGAAGGAGCAACACCTTGATATTAAAGCCATGGGACTGCCTTTAGTTACTCTCTACGGTATTGTTACGGTATTAAGTATCTTTGCAGGTTGGGCAGTTAAGAAGATTGCTGAGCGTGGTTATGATATGATTACGGTTCGCAAGGTTTCTCTATTATTCTTCGCCGTATGTTCATTGCCTATTTTCTTCGTCAGAGGTTTAGGCATGTGGGAAGCGGTATTACTCATTGGTTTTGCAGCATCAGCTCACCAAGCTTGGTCTGCTAGCCTTTACGCTGCCGTATCCGAAACCTTCCCGCGCGATGCTGTTGCTTCAGCGAGTGGATTAGGTGGTATGGCGGGATCAATCGGCGGAATGATTTTCCCGATTGTTGCTGGCCGTATTCTCGACGTCTCATCGAATGGTTACGCCATCCTCTTCGCCTTCTGTGCGTTTGCCTACGTCGTAGCCTTCGCGATTCACCACTTCATGCTGCCTCGTTTAGAGAAGGCTGATATTTAATTCACAGATAGATAAATAAAAAAGGCCTCCGAAATGGAGGCCTTTTTTGTGAGCAGATATTTTGATTAACCCGCGACGACGAAGTTCACTAATTTGCCAGGAACAATAATTTCTTTGATGACAGGTTTTCCGTCGATGAATTTTTGTACGGCGGGATCAGCTTTAGCGAGAGCGACAAGAGCTTCTTTAGTGATGTTCTTATCAACCTTGGTGGTGGCACGTACTTTGCCATTCACTTGGAAAACCACATCTACGGTAGATTCAGTGAGTTTCGATTCATCGAATTTAGGCCAGCCGGCTTGAGTGATACTTTCTTTGTGGCCGAGACGTTGCCAAATTTCCTCGCAGACGTGAGGAGCAAAAGGTGCGGCTAAGCGAGTGAAGTCCTCGACCGTCGAACGTTTTAATGTTGGGGATTTCTCAGCGACGTTCATCAGGATCATCATTTGAGAAATCGCCGTGTTGAATTGGAGAGTCTCAATATCGTTGCCGACTTTCTTGATGGTTCGATTCAGTTCGCGGACAAGTTCTTCGGTTTCAGTGGCACTGTCATTTATCTTACCAGAAATTTTTCCAGTTGTTTCGTCAATAGCGAGGCGCCAGAGGCGACGTAAGAAACGAGTGATACCTGAGATGCCGTCGGTGTTCCAAGGTTTAGAAGCTTCGAGAGGTCCGAGGAACATCAGGTACATACGCAATGCATCTGCGCCATGTTCTTTAACGATGACGTCAGGATTTACGACATTACCACGGCTCTTGGACATTTTCTCACCGTCTTCTCCGAGGATGAGTCCTTGGTGGAATAATTTTTTAAATGGCTCAGGGGTGGAGAGGACTTTGATGTCGTAAAGGAAGCGATGCCAGAAGCGTGCGTACAGTAAGTGAAGCACGGCGTGTTCCGCGCCGCCGATATAGAAGTCGGGATTGCCCCAGTAATTAAGAACCTCGGCGGATGCGATTTCTTTTGTATTTTGTGGGTCGAGATAACGCAGGTAGTACCAGCATGAACCTGCCCATTGTGGCATCGTATTCGTTTCACGCGAGGCCTTGATCCAGAGAGGTCCAGGTTGTGGTTTGGATTGGGCGACGGTTTCTCCGTTGGAAATATTATACCAAACTTCGGTCCATTCGGGTTCTTTAGAGAGTGGTGAATCTCCGGTGGGTGAAGGTTGATATGATTTAACTTCGGGTAAAGTAAGCGGCAGCTGTTTAGAGGTCAGCGGCACAGCGCAAACTTCCACTCCGTTGATTTGGCAAGTGACTGCCTCTTTCGGAAGGAACTCACGAATTTCGGAGTCTGCTGGGATTTTTGCGTAATCAGTTTTTGAAATCCAGAGAATCGGGAAAGGCTCACCCCAGTAACGTTGGCGCGAGAAGAGCCAGTCGCGCAATTTAAAGTTAACAGCGAGTTTGCCTTGGCCTTTTGCAGTGAGGTCGGTGGTAATTTTCTTTTTAGTTTCGGTGGCGGAGAGTCCGTTGAAAGGGCCCGAGTTAACCATCGGCCCATCCTCGGTCCAAGGTTTTTCTTGAACATCGATGGGGTCTTTGGAACCGACGACTTGGATGATTGGTAGTTTAAATTGTTTAGCGAATTCCCAGTCGCGAGTGTCGTGTGCGGGGACGGCCATGATTGCGCCTGTTCCGTAACTCATCAGTACGTAGTCAGCGGTCCATACAGGAATTTTATTTCCGTTAACTGGATTGATGGCGTAACTGCCGGTGAAGACGCCCGTCTTTTTCTTATCGGCGAGGTCGGTGCGTTCGAGGTCAGATTTATTTCTGACGGAGGCGATGTACGTATCTACATCTGCTTTTTGTGCGGTTGTGGTAAGTTTGCTGATGAGTGGGTGTTCGGGTGCAACGACCATGTAGGTAGCGCCGAAGAGGGTATCGGGTCGGGTCGTGAAGACCGTGAGACTTTCATTGGGAATATCCGCTAATTCAAATTTAACTTCGGCACCTTCTGATTTTCCGATCCAGTTTTTTTGTAAGCGTTTGGTAGAATCGGGCCAATCGAGTGAATCGAGTCCTTCAATTAATTTATCTGCATAAGCGGTGATGCGGAGGACCCATTGGCGGATGGGGCGACGTTCGACGGGGTGATTACCGCGTTCGGAGCGTGGGCCTTCTTTAGTATTCAGAACTTCTTCGTTAGCGAGAACGGTGCCGAGTGCGGGGCAGAACCAAACAGGTTTTTCGGAAACATAGGCGAGGCCGTGACGGAAAAGTTTTAGGAAGATCCACTGCGTCCAGCGGAAATATTTTTCATCGGTTGTGGAAAGTTCGCGATCCCAGTCGATGCCGAAGCCGATCATCTGAAGTTGGCGGCGGAAGTTATCGATGTTCTTCCGAGTCTGGAGTGCTGGATGTTCGCCGGTGGCGATGGCGTGTTGTTCGGCGGGTAGACCAAAGGCATCCCAACCCATTGGGTGGAGGACGTTGAAGCCTGAAGCTTTTTTGTAACGTCCTAGAATATCTGAAGCCGTGTAGCCTTCCGGGTGTCCGATGTGTAAGCCTGCACCTGAAGGGTACGGGAACATATCGAGAACATAGTATTTTGGTTTTCCGCAGGTGGTGGATTCGGTGCGGAAAGTGGAATTACTTTTCCAATAGGCCTGCCAGCGCTGTTCGAAGGCGGTAAAGTCGTAGGCTCCTTGAGAGTGTTCCATGAATATGAGCAGATAGGAGAGTTGGGGCGATGGTGGCAAGGATTTGGAGAGGGAACTTGCCTAGGATGGGGGTCGAGGCTTATTCAAACGTCATGAACGTACTGGTCGTAGGCGGGGCGGGTTACATCGGCAGTCACTGCGTTAGGCAGGTGATGGCGGCTGGGCATAGAGTCGTAGTTTTAGATAATCTCTCTTACGGTCACCGTGAGGCTGTTCCTATGGAAGTGCCGTTTGTCGAAGCAGATATGGCCGATTCAGTGAAAGTTCGTGCTGCATTGAGAGACCATAAGATTGATTTAGTGATGCACTTCGCCGCCCTGATCAATGTGGGCGAGTCAGTGCATCAGCCTGAACGTTATCATGAGAACAATGTTGTTCGTACTTTCGCGCTACTCGATGCGATGATTGCTGAGGGGGTTAAGAAATTTGTTTTTTCGAGTACGTGTGCAACTTTCGGTGTGCCCGATAAAATGCCCATGAACGAAGATTTGCCGCAGAAGCCGATTAATCCCTACGGACAAAATAAATTAGACGTAGAAATTAAACTCCGTCAGTTAGCCAAAGAAGGTAAAATCAGTTTTGCTGCTTTTCGTTATTTTAATGCAGCGGGTGCATCGGTTGACGGAAGTATTGGTGAAGATCATCAACCGGAGACACATCTGATTCCATTGGCCATTGCGGCGGCTTTGGGTCGTCGCCCAGCACTAAAAGTATTTGGAAAAGATTATCCGACGCCCGATGGCACGTGCTTACGTGATTATGTGCACGTTGATGATTTATCTTCAGCCCATATTCTAGTCTTCGATAAACTTACTCACCCAGGTTTAGCTTTTTTCTATAATTTAGGCATTGGTGTGCCTTATTCAGTTGAAGATATATTAAAGAGCGTGGAAAGAGTTACTGGAAAATCAGTCCCATGTGAGTATGTTGAACGTCGCGAAGGGGACCCCCCGGCACTTTATGCAGATGCTTCTAAAGTGCGTTCAGAATTAGGATGGAAGCCGAAGTTTGACACCTTGGATGCGATTGTATCGACAGCGGTGCGTTGGCATACATCCCATCCTCACGGATTTTCGAAATAATATTATGACTGAGCATTTACATCCTTATTGGCGAATGAAGTATATTCAAAGTCGCAAAGACCCCCAAGCGGGGAGCCCGTTTGCGAGTTTGTTGGCTGCGGGTGATGACCAGAAGTCATTGATTCTGTATCGAGGACGTAGCTGTTTTGTTATTTTAAATAATTTTCCTTATAATCCGGGACACCTAATGGTTTTGCCGAATCGTGAAGTGGGCCAATTGGCCGAACTTACGATTGAAGAGCGTGCTGAAATGATGGACTTGCTCGTTAAATGTCAGGCCGTTCTGCATAAGGTAATGACGCCAGCGGGTTTTAATATGGGTATTAATTTAGGACGTGCGGCGGGTGCAGGAATTCCGACCCATTTACATTTCCATATCGTTCCCCGTTGGGACGGTGATCACAATTTTATGCCTGTAATCG
>JBBAUU010000091.1:0-3373 GCA_040398065.1 Opitutales bacterium
CGCTTTCACCCAAGAGTAATAGTGCAACGAAAGCGATAGCAGCGGCGAAGGAGGCGGTGCGTACACAAGTGAGACAAGAAGTTCCTCCGCACTTAAAAGATTCACACACCAGTTCCGCAAAACGTCTCGGGCATGGTTCGGAATATCTTTATAGCCATGACTTCCCGGAAGCGATTAGTGGTCAGGACTATTTAAAGAAACCTTTGAAATTGTATGACCCAACATTGTCGGGCGCAGAAGTTGCGATTGCGGAGAGATTAAGTCAGTGGCGAAGTTTGAAAGAATCCCTACGTGGAAAAAATAAAAAAAATGGGTAAGGTCTCTCCACGCTTACCTTGGTTCGGAGAAGGAAAGTTCCCTCTCTATTTAGCGCCAATGGCGAGACACACCGACGTGGCCTTTCGTCAGTTGTGCAAAGAGCAGGGTGCCGATGTGATGGTCACGGAGTTTGTACAATCCGAGGCATTGATTCGTGATAATGCAAAGGCCTGGGAGATGGTTGATTTTACGGCCACGCAAAGACCCATGGGCGTCCAAATTTTTGGAGCTACACCTAAATCCATGGCGAAGGCTGCACGCATGGTTTGCGATCGGATGAAGCCTGATTTCTTGGATCTCAATTTTGGTTGTCCTGCGCACAAAGTCATTGAGCAAAATGCAGGTTCAGGCCTGCTACGTTGTACGCCGCTGTTATACGATTTGGTGAAGGCGGTTAAGGATGCGATACCTGATGTACCTCTTACGGCGAAAATGCGTTTAGGTTGGGATCAAACGACGATTGTTGCGGTGGAAGTCGCGGAACGATTAGAGCAATTAGGCGTTGAGGCTATTGCGGTCCACGGACGAACCAAAGCACAAGGGTATTCCGGCGAAGCACACTGGGGATGGATTGCCGAAGTGGCGAAGTCCGTAAATATTCCAGTGATTGGTAATGGTGATGTGAAAGATTGGCCAACGGCACACAAGCGCATGATCGAGTCTCGAGTGTCGGGCCTCATGATTGGTCGCGCGGCCTTAGCTAATCCATGGATATTTTCTCTGATAAAATCTCGGATGCGTGCTGAGGTTAACGAATTTCCAGTGGTAACGCCCAAGCAACGTTGGGATGTGATTATCAGACTCTCGGAACTGACACTCCAGGAGCATGCCTCGGCGCTGGGCGAGAGAGATATCCGTTGGATGCTCGGTCGCTTGCATCCTCTGACGCATGGTTTGCCCAGTTCGCGTAAAGTTCGGGAAAGTTTGAGGCACTGTCGGACGATGGATGACCTTCGCCGACTCCGCGAAGAGCACCAACGCGAGCACGCCGAATCATATTTAGCTTAATTTTATTGGCTGATGTGCACGAAAAATTTTGTGCAATAAAAAGCCTAAAAAAGTTATGCATAGGGTGGGTGTTAATAACCTGTGTAGGGGTTGAACTTGAGAGTACTAATTTTTTATAAGACAAGTCACCCGTTCGTAACCTAGCCGTTGCAGATTTTACCTGCCGAAACCGACGATCGCCGCCCCAAACATCCCTTTAATCCCTTAAACCCTTCGAAAACAGTCACTTAAGTTGTATAACGACTAATACTTAAATTTTAAAATGTATAAAAATAGCACCATTTTGACCAATTTTTCACAAAATAAATCTCCAAATAAATCAATTTCAGGCTTCCAAAACCCCTGTGAATAACCTTTCTCAACCATCCCCCCTTTCATGAGTAGCCAAGTTAGCCATCTTTCCCTTTGGGAAACAGTCAAAAACGAACTAAGAACACTGTTTTCAGCAGCGGACTACGATACTTGGATCGGATCATTAAATGCAGTCTCCATTAAAGACGGTAGTACTTTAGTTTTAGAAGCTCCAACTGTATTAACAGAAGCTTGGGTTAACAGTAACTACACGGACGTTATTCGTCGTCAGCTTACCTTGGTCGCTGGTCGTAATATGGATTTTCAATTATCCGCGTCGGCTTCATCTCAGTCTAAAGAAAAGTTTACCGAGGTCGCACCTCTCCGTCAGAACAATCGTCAAAGCGCCAACTCAGCTGCGCCTGCGATCAAATCGACCAATACCTTTGCGAACTTTATCGTCGGACCAGAAAACGAAATGGCCCACGGTGCAGCCTTAGCGGTTTCGAAGGAGCCAGGTTCCAATTATAATCCTCTTTTCATTTACGGACAAACCGGACTCGGAAAAACTCACTTGATGCACGCCATCGCCCACTCGGTTTATGAAAATAATCCACGTGCGAAAATCGCTTACATCTCCTCGGAGACATTTACCAACGAGTTCATTCAAGCCTTACAGACTAACACCATCTCGAATTTCCGCCGTCGCTACCGCGAGCTCGATGTTCTTTTGATTGATGATATCCACTTCTTGGCCGGTAAAGACACCACCCAAGAGGAGTTTTTCCACACCTTTAACGAGCTGCACAATAACCATAAACAAGTGGTTTTAACCAGCGATCGTCCTGCTTCGGAAATTGCAAAACTTTCTGAACGTCTCGTTTCCCGTTTCCAATGGGGCATGGTGGCATCCATCCAAGCACCTGGTCTGGAAACTCGTACCGCTATCCTCAGCAAAAAAGCGGCCGCGCGTGGTTTAGAACTCTCCCCAGAAATTGCCGAGTTCGTGGCATCCCGCATCGCTCGCAATGTTCGTAATCTTGAAGGTGCCGTCACCCGTATCTTCGGATTAACTGGAATGACTCGTAAGCCTCTCGAGCTGGCTCAAGTTGAAAAACTTTTACATGATATTTTAGTTGAAGAATCCAGCCACACTCTGACTGCGGAAATGATTCAACGTAAAGTTGCTGAACATTATCGTATTCAGTTATCGGACATGACTTCTAAGCGTCGCATGCAGAATATCGCATTCCCACGTCAGGTTGCGATGTACCTTTCGACGCAGCTGACGAACATGTCACTCGTTTCGATTGGCCAAGTTTTTGGTGGTCGCGATCATGGTACCGTCATTCATGCCCGTAAGACTGTGGTAAATCAGATGGAAGTGGACGCCAACGTGCGCCGTACCGTCGAGTATTTACGCGCACAATTAGCGATTAACCAGGTCTAATCTGCCGCAGGTAGGACTTGTTGGGCATTTGCGAATCGGCTTCGCAATGTCTTGCCACATCAATGAATCCGCCTTCACTGGTGGTGTTCTTTGTATTTCTTTCCCAGGGGAGTCTGTTGCAGACTGAGATTAGGCTTTAAGCCTTAAACCCTTGTACCTGATGCGCCATGCGCCGTAGGAAGTGGATTATTAAACCTCTTTTTATCGGCTACTGGTATTTGAACTTTTAAAACACAACTATGGTAACCGATAAAACCTCTCCCTTTCCTAAATCAAACCGCATTTGGGTCGAAGGCTCACGTCCTG
>JBBAUU010000091.1:3383-6263 GCA_040398065.1 Opitutales bacterium
TCGCCGATACACGTCGACCCGATGGCAAATTAACGCCGAACGAGTCATTAAGAATTTATGATACATCCGGACCATGGGGCGATCCGTCATTCCACAAAGACGTTGAATTAGGTCTGCCTCCCGTGCGTCTTAATTGGATTTTAGAACGTGGTGACGTTGAAGCTGTCGCCGGACGTGAATTAAAACCAGAAGACGATGGCTATCTTTCCTGGAAGCATGCGGAGACTGCGCAACGTGCCACCTCTCGTAATCGCATGGTGCAGTTCAATCGAGCTGAGCGTAAAGTTTATAAAGGAAAACCTGGTGAACGCCCCACCCAGTTGGCTTACGCGAAGAAGGGTATCATCACCCCCGAGATGGAATATATCGCAATTCGCGAAAACATGAAATTACAGGAAGCAAAGGCAGCGACTGCGTATCCGCGTCACGCTTTAGGTTTCCAACATCCAGGAATGTCCTTCGGTGCGGCAATTCCGAAAGAAATTACGCCAGAGTTTGTGCGCGAAGAAGTCGCCCGTGGTCGCGCGATTATTCCTGCCAATATTAATCACCCTGAATTAGAACCGATGATTATCGGTCGAAATTTCTTGGTTAAGATTAACACGAATATTGGAAACTCGGCGGTAGCTTCATCAATCGAAGAAGAAGTCGAAAAAATGCGCTGGTCGATCAAATGGGGTGGCGACACCTTGATGGATCTTTCGACCGGTAAAAATATTCACCAAACACGCGAATGGATTTTGCGTAACTGTCCAGTCCCGGTCGGTACTGTACCTATTTATCAAGCCCTCGAAAAAGTGAATGGTCGAGCTGAAGACTTAACCTGGGAAGTTTTCCGCGACACCTTAATCGAACAAGCAGAACAGGGTGTTGACTACTTCACCATCCACGCGGGTGTACGTTTAGCCTTTATTCCGATGACCGCACGTCGGGTGACAGGCATTGTTTCGCGCGGTGGTTCAATTTTAGCTAAATGGTGTTTAGCGCATCACAAAGAAAATTTCCTCTACACGCATTGGGATGATATTTGTGATATTATGGCTGCGTATGATGTGAGCTTCTCGATTGGTGATGGCTTACGTCCTGGATCGATTGCAGATGCGAATGACGAAGCTCAATTCGCTGAATTGAAGACTCAAGGTGAATTAACTTTAAGAGCCTGGGAACGCGGTGTGCAGGTCATGTGTGAAGGTCCTGGTCACGTGCCCATGCACATGATTAAGGAAAACATGGATAAGCAACTCGAGTGGTGTCACGAAGCTCCCTTCTACACGCTTGGACCTTTAACGACAGACATCGCTCCAGGGTATGACCACATCACTTCTGCCATCGGTGCCGCCATGATTGGTTGGTATGGAACCGCAATGTTGTGTTACGTGACTCCGAAAGAGCACTTAGGTTTGCCTAACAAGAATGACGTCCGTGAGGGTGTGATTGCTTACAAGATTGCCGCCCACGCGGCAGACTTAGCGAAAGGACATCCGGCTGCGCAGCGTCGCGACAATGCTTTATCCAAAGCGCGTTTTGAGTTCCGCTGGGAAGATCAATTCGCGTTGGCCTTGGATCCCGAGAGAGCGCAGGAATATCACGACGAAACTTTGCCGCAAGATTCCGCGAAGACCGCCCACTTCTGTTCCATGTGTGGACCTAATTTCTGTTCCATGCGCATTTCGGATGACATCCGTAAACTCGCCGAAGAGCAGGGTGTTTCCGAAGAGGAAGCTCTGTCGAAAGGCATGGCCGATAAATCTAAAGAATTTAGAGAAAAGGGCGGAGAGATTTATCAGTAGCGCATGTCGACCGCTGTCGCGCTCAGTTCGTCAACCGCTTGGTATGACTCTCCACTGTATTACGATATGGTGTATGAGGATTACACCAAGCGTGAGACACGTTTTCTGCACGCCGTCGTTAAACAATACGGAAAAGATTTTGCGGAGAGTTGGAAAATCTTAGAACCCGCTTGTGGGTCGGGGCGCTTATTGGAATCACTTGCTCAGTGCGGCCACACCGTCCACGGCTTTGATCGCAATCGAAACCAAGTCTCGTATGCCAAGAAACGTCTTAAGAAATTGACTGCTAAGACCAAGGTTTGGCAGGACTCATTGCAGGACTTCAAAATTGAAAAAGCGGGTAGCTATGATTTGACGCATTGTTTCGTTACGACTTTCAAATATTTATTAAAAGAGAAAGATGCCGTGGCTTCATTGAAACTCATGTCGCAGGCCTTACGTCCCGGTGGCCTTTGTTTGATCGGCTTACATTTAACGAACTATAAGGACAATCCGGCTGATTATGAGAAGTGGGTGAATCGTCGCGACGACGTCAAGGTAGTGAGCGAAACGTGGTCCGAGCCCGCAAAAATTAAGCAGCGCACAGAAGCGATGCGTACCCGCATGACTATTACTGAGAAGGGTAAGACACGCGTTGAAGAAACCCTTTGGGATTTCCGCACCTACTCGGCCGCAGAACTCAAATCGCTCCTCGCGAAAATTAAGACCCTCGAGTTAGTAGCCTGCCATGACTTCCATTATAATATCCGCCAAAAGCGTAAATTGAATGACGCTTACACCGATATTATTTTAGTACTTAAGAAGAAAACTAAATAGGGCGGACGACGGACTTCGCGATACCCTGAATGACAAGCTCATTGGCTGGGTAGAGTTCAGGATAGTTTTTATTTTCGGCTTTAAGATAAACTTTTGAGCTTTGTTTGATTAGACGCTTTAAGGTCGTTTCGCCGTCAATCAACGCCGCGACGATATCGCCATGTTTAGGAACGCCAGGTTCGATGATCACCGTGTCGCCATCGTTGATGTTGGCATCAATCATCGAGTCGCCACGAACGCGTAGTGCGAAAGACTGAGGAGGGCGGCGGCGGGA
>JBBAUU010000092.1:0-6104 GCA_040398065.1 Opitutales bacterium
CCACGACCGTCCAAACAGTTTGCCAGCGACTTGCCCCGAGGGCTAATGAGCCTGAGATTAAAGAGTTAGGCACGTTGGAAAGGGCATCTTCTGCAATCGTGAAGACGATGGGGATGACGGCGAAGCCCATCACAAAGCCTACGACGAGTGAGTTACGTGCATCGTAACTCATCCCCGTACTTTGGCGCCACCATTCACGGAAGTCCGAAATATTCTGTCCGGATGCCAAATCTTTTACGGTAAAGAAAGTTGATTCAATGAGAGGCCCCAGTTGCCAAGCACCATACGCACAAAGTACGACGAATGGGAATAGGTAGGCGAATTCCCAGCCTGGACCCACGCGACGACGAACGGGCTGTGGCAACTTCGACCAAACATAGCCGGCCAAAAGCGCACTGGGAGCGAGTATCGCAATCACGCAGAGAATCGGAATTAAATGGGTATCGACGAGTGGTGCGAGCCAGAGGCCAGCGAGGAAGCCCAAGACAACCGATGGCAACGATGCCATAATTTCCATTAACGGCTTGATGAAAAGCTTCCACTCAGGTCGTAAGAAGTGTGAGACATAAACCGCCGCTAAGAGTGCAATAGGAATGGCAAAGAGTAACGCGTAGAAGGTGCCCTTCACGGTGCCGTAGATTAATGGAATCAAAGAATATTTCGCTTCAAATTCATCGGAGCCCGAACTCGATTGCCAAGTGTAATCAGGTCCTTCCGCACCTTCGTACCAAATCTTTCCGAAAAAGGTATTCCACGACGCCTCGGGGTGGTGATCCGTAATGGACCAGCGATAAAGTTTTCCGTCCTCACAAAGTACGGAGAATCGATTATAATTTCTGGAAAAAACAACTTGTTTAATTGGCGAAGCAGGGGCAGCGCCCTCCCAACGAATGGATTCATTCGTCACATTGCGAATTTGCATACGACCGCCTGCGACCGAGAGATAACATTTATTACCAGCCGCAGGGAAAACACCCTGCCCTACGCCCGCAAGCGTTTCACAATCATGAATCTTGCCCCAGCGGCGGAGCGTTTGTCCGTCAGCTTGTTTTTGAGGATAGAGAGACCAAACCACTTCTTCGTTTTCATTTCCTTGGAATACAACGGAAACATTTCCGAAAATAAAACCGGCCGCCGCGATTTGCGGATTTTTGGCCTCACCAAAAGGCTTGAATGACTGGAGAAAAGAAAAAGTATTTTCGTTGTTCTGATAAACTCTGACTTCACCGGTTTTGCGAATGACTAAAAGTGAATCGGCGGTTGAAGGGACTAAAACGCGCTCGAGATCGACGACGTCAGCAGCGATAGAAAAAGGTTCACTGATCGTGACTTTGGCTTTGCCACTCAAGCCCTTGCGTTCAATTAAACGGCGTCCTGTGATAACATCGTGTCCGTCGTTTTGTTGACGACTAAGGTACAGTCGACCCTCAGGACCCTTAACACTCCATGCTTCCAAAACAGGCCCATTCAAATCGCTGATTTTGCCAGCATACTGGAGATCAACACTCGGCTCGAGCTCACGATTTCCGTTTTTAGCGAAGGTAATTTTATAACTGATTTTTAATTCACGGACACTCCCATCGGCTAATCCCAATAAAACTAAACCTTCGCGTGAGTAAGTTTTAACGGCCGTAACCGGGATTGAAACTGCGGGCGCGGTTTGTCCGTCAATCGTTACCGGCGTTGTTTTAAAATCTGCTATCCAAGTTTTAACGAGGGCACCATCCTTGGCTTTACGAAAAGAAATGTTACCCTTCGCATCGCAACTAAATGGCAATTCCCCGTATTCATCTTCCCCCCAAGCTGCACTGCTCGCTTGGGTGAAGTTTACTGGAGTCAGAGGTTCAACCTTAGCCTTGGAGAATAATGGAAAGATTTGTGAAACTAAAAAAATCAGCATGCCGAAGACAGCGATGACGACGCTGATGCCACCGAGGCGGATGATTCGGCCCATCCATAAATCAATCAACAAAGTCGACCGACTCACCTGGAATCGAGATTCAGAGAGTTGTTCGGTAGACTTAGATTGATTTTCCTCCATGTAATTTATGCAAACGGTTGACTAACGGTAAATTGAACATGGCAGAAAAAATCCGCCAATCTAAAAGCAGGAGGACCCGAGTCCGTACCCATTGCACTTGATTTACCGGCCAAACGGCGTGGTGGCAATGGGACGGATCGAGACCAAATTACTCAGCGCTGTAATACTTCAGAGCGACGCGGCTTTCGGCAGCTGCATCAGCAGGAAGTGGGTAGTAACCATCTTTAACTGTGATTTCTTGGCCTTGTTTTGAAACCACGTAGGTGATGAATTCGCTGGTGAGCTTGTCCATGTCTTTGTTAGGAGATTTGTTAACATAGACGTAGAGGTAACGAGCTAATGGGTAAGTACCATTGAGGCAGTTTTCGTAGGTAGCCTCAACGAAAGATCCGCCGTCCTTGATGGTTAAACCTAAAGCCTTAACGCCCGAAGTTTTGTAACCGATACCCGAGTAACCTATGGCGCTGAGGTCAGAGGCAATACCTTGTACCACGGCTGATGAGCCGGCTTGTTCTTTTACTGAACCCTTGTAGTCGCCATTCTGTAAGGCTTTTTCTTTGAAGAAACCGTAAGTACCAGAAGCGGAGTTACGACCGAAGATGGAAATAGTTTTGCCAGCGAGATCGCCCTTGGCACCGACAGCACCCCAGGTGTCAGCAGCTTGCGCACCGCGTTTACGGGTCGAAGAGAAGATAGCATCGACTTGCGCGAGGCTGAGTCCGTTGACTGAGTTATCTTTATGAACGAAAACGGCGAGTGCATCAATCGCTACAGCGATCTTAGTGGGCTTGTAACCGAACTTACCGGCGAAAGCAGCGACTTCGCTGGATTTCATTTCGCGGCTCATTGGTCCGAGTTGAGCGGAACCTGAAGTAAGAGCGGTTGGAGCAGTGGAAGAACCTTTGCCTTCGATTTGAACGTTTACGTTAGGATACTTAGCTTTGAAACCTTCAGCCCAGAAAGTCATCAAGTTATTCAAGGTGTCGGATCCAACTGAATTTAAATTACCAGAAACACCGGAGGTGACCGCGTAATCAGGAAGTGCTGAATCAATAGGAGACTTGGGCTTCGATGCTTCTTGAGCAGAGAGCACGGAGGTTGCGAAGACAACGAGAGACAATGAGGATAATGTATGTTTCATAAGAGGATTAAACTATAACATTATTTTGTTACGAACGAGTGACGGCTATGTACCACTTGAGGTTAATTTTTAAGCCCTAAAGACCGTTAAAATAGTCTTTTAAATAGTCATTGGAGCGTAATTCGGCAGTATCTAAGGGTAAACCAGGTTTTACCAAGGGGTGATTAGATCCCGTTTGCGACAGCCAGGCATTACGTAACACCACCATACTCTTATAAAGTGGTCTATTTTTTGCAGTATCGGAAATGAGTGGTGTATCTTTTACCCAAATCATGTTTGCGGCCAAACCACCCCAGACTGAACGAGCGATAAGACTGTTTCCCTTTTCCGTGGGGTGCACTCCGTTGTTGGCATAAATAAATTTGGGATCCGCACGTTTAGCGTTACTATATTCCAGCAATAAACGTGAATGCACATCAACCACCTGCCAACCTGCTTTACGCTGAGCGACCATCCAGGCAGAGTAGGCCTGTAAAACTTTTTCATACTCCATTACTTGAGGAAACTTTTCAGGGGCGTATAAGGTGGGCGTTAATAAAATAATTTTTGCTCCCGATTTAATACAGTCATTTCTTAAATTAATAATTCCATCTTGGAACGCCTTGAATCGGTTCTCATCCAAGGGTAAATAAATGCCGTCATTCATCCCGTACTGAGCAATCACCAACGTGGGTTTATATTGAGCCAAAATTTGTGGTAAGCGCTTCTTTAAATGAGGTCGTGTAAAGCTACCACCTGCATGCCCTGGCTCGGATAAACCTGAAACGGTTTCACTCAACAGGCCCATGTTGACAATGCTCACGCGGGCATACCCTTTTTGCGCACGTATAGCCGACTCCACTTCGACTACCCAACCACCATTGAATGTAATATCATCTCCTAAAAATAGAATACGGGGCGCAGAACTATCCGCATAAAGAGCCGGATGTACCCAAATCAGACAGATGAAAAATAACCATGGCATGAACATCACCATGAACGTTTACAAGCGGGAGAGAAAGTGATTTAAATAAAAGTTATTAACGACCAGCCAAAGTCATTAAATACATTCTGGCTGATTTGCGGTTTTTCCCTAAAAAGGTAATTAAATAAGACTTTGAGTTCACCCATCCACATCAAGGGCGCCCGCACCCATAACCTCAAAAACGTTGAACTGGTCATCCCTCGACATCAGTTGACGGTGATCACGGGCGTCAGCGGATCGGGTAAATCATCGCTGGCTTTCGACACCCTACACGCCGAGGGCTCACGCCAATATCTAGAGTCTCTTTCCGCCAAAGCCCGCGGACTGCTGGAATCCGTAAATCGACCCGACATCGATTTCATCAAAGGCCTCTCCCCTGTCATCGCCATCGCCCAACGCACTCAGGGTAATACCAACCCGCGTTCGACTATCGCTACCCTCACCGAAATCGCTGACCACGCGCGACCTCTCTGGATTTTAGGCGGTCAACGTTTCTGTTTAAAAGATGGCGCCCCGATAAAACAGCGTTCACTCGACGACACTCTGCGTAGTTTAGAAAAAATTCCCGTTGGCACCAAAGTCATCATCATCGCACCGGTTAATCACGATCGACCTTCCGTGCTTCTTGAAAATTGTGCCGACCTGAGTCGACGCGGCTTCACCCGTGTCCGCATCAACAAACAAATCGTCACCACCGAAGAAGCTGAAGGTATTCTGAAAGGTCGCGAAAATTTAACGCTCGAAGTCGTGGTCGATCGCCTCGTCACCGGCGCCGACCAGCGCAGTCGCCTCGCCGATTCACTGGAATTAGCTTTTCGCGAAGGACGTCAAAGAGCCGTCGTTTTAGCTGAATCCACAGACCAAACCTGGAAGGAATATCCGGTTTCACTTAACTTATCCTGCGAAAAATGCGGCGAGGTCTCCGAGCCCTTAGAACCGCGCGACCTTTCGCATAATCACCCCACGGGTGCGTGTCCTGATTGTGGTGGACTGGGTCGACAGCTTAAATTCCAAGAGGCTCTGTCGATTCCCAACGAAAAACTTTCCATCGATGACGGGGCCGTAAAACCTTGGAAATGTGCCACGCGTAAAACTTTGATTCGTCGTAATGCGATTACGCGCGCCCTCGCTGAGCAATTGCCGTTCGACCTCAAAAAACCTTGGGCGGAACTTTCTCCTGAAATAAGAAAAGTATTACTACACGGAGACGCCCAACGAATTTTTCTACTCCCGCCAAAAAAAGGACGTAAACTGGTGGAATCAAAATGGGAAGGGATGTTCGCTGAACTAGCCGAAGCCTTTCGCACGACCACAGGTGAGTCTCTCCGTCAGCGACTCTTACAATTCCAATCGGGATCGACTTGCTCAACCTGTCACGGACAACGTCTCAACCCTGCCGCCCTCTCACTCAAACTCGCAGGAAAAAATATCGCGGACTTTTTAGCACTCACCATTCCCGATGCTTTAAATTTCACCCAAAAGCTTTCTGAATTAGATTCCGTAAAAAGTCTCGAAGAGGCCCGTCGTGGACTTGAACAGAGACTCACCTTTTTAAACGATGCTGGCCTAACCTACCTCACACTTAATCGAGAAATTAATTCGCTCTCTGGTGGTGAAGGTCAACGAGTTCGTCTCGCCACACAACTGGGTCTTGGCCTGGTAGGCGTCACCTATGTTCTCGATGAACCGAGCATCGGATTACACCCAGCCGACCATAGCCGACTGATTAAATCACTCCACGGATTGCGTGATCTCGAAAACACCTTGGTCGTTGTTGAACATGACCGCGATATGATGCTCGCCGCAGATCACTTAGTAGAAATGGGCCCTGGAGCCGGTATCGACGGAGGGAAAGTCGTCTTCGAAGGCACTCCGGATGAGTGTAAAAAACATACCACTTCTCGAACAGGGGCTTATCTCTCGGGTCAACACGCAGCACAACGGATTCTCAATCATGC
>JBBAUU010000093.1:0-6015 GCA_040398065.1 Opitutales bacterium
ATCTCGGTCGCAGAACGGAAGAAGGTCCTGCTTCCGAAGCTACATTGCGTGAAGCCCGAAATGCTTTTTTCGCCGAGCAGAGAAAACTTCACGACTTCAATATTATTTGTACGGCACACCATCTCGATGACGTCGCTGAAACATTATTAATGAGACTGGCACGTGGGGCTGGATTGACGGGTCTTTCGGCACCGCGCGTGTTACAGAATTTTCGTGACGGACACTTACGTTATCGGCCCCTGATTGCTGCTCGTTTGGGCAAGAAGGATATTTTAGAAGGCCTGCAACGTGTGGACATTCCCTGGCGTGAGGATGCCACTAACCAACTGCCTATCGTTAAGCGTAATCGGATTCGTCGATGGTTAAATCAACACGCCGAAGAAGCTCTCGGTCCCGATTACACTAAAGGCTTTGCTCAATCGGCAGACATTATTGAACAAGCGCGCACGGCCTTATTAACTTGGGCTAAAGATTTAGGCTGTGTAAAAAATGCGGCCGGAGTTTTGGATGTGAGTGCTCTGAAAAATCGCCCGGTGGCCTTGGCTTACGTGGTGATCCACGAATTTCTACAGGAGTGTGGATTGGGTGCCGTCCAAGGCGCCTCCTTAGAACTTTTAGTAAAACACTTATGCGCGGGTACCGATGTGCAAATGTCGGTACTTTCAAAATTAGTTAAAATTAAAAATGGAAAATGCTTTTTAACACCCGAAGCCTTGGCTCCGCTGGGAACGCAAATGCGAACTCTGACATTAGGTGTGCTCGACGGGGAAACCGGTTTGTTGGCCGAAGTGGTGACCGTGGACGAAAACCTCTGGGCAAAATTGTCACGGGGGGACATTCCGCCCACCAAAGAAGTCTATTTGTCACCCGCGGCGGTCGGTGCAATTTCCTGGAGGGGGAGAATGGAAGGGGACCGCTATCAGCCTCTTGGCTCGAGTGGCACGGCTAAGGTGTCGGATCTTTTAATTAATAGAAAAGTGCCGTCAGAATTACGTGAAAACCTCCCCGTTGTTCTTTTAAATCAAGAAATTATCTGGGTTCCTTCTAATCCGCCCGCGGAATTATACAGGTTAAATGGACCCGTTAAAGGGGCTCTCCGATTGACTTGGCTTAACCCCTGCTTAATCTAAACCTTCCCCCGATGAGCCAAGACAACAACGAGGACAATAACCGCGTTAAAGCTAAACCTTTAATCGTATGGATCATTTTAATTGGACTGGTTGCCCTGCTAGTTAACTACAGTGCGCCTCCCGCCAATAGCGTTCAGAAATTGAGCGTCACCGAAGTCCTCTCTCTTGCCCAAGAGAAAAAGGTAAAAAATATTTCGATCAAATCCGACTCCACCGCTGGTTCCAACAACTGGTATAAAGTGTCAGGAGAATTAGACGTCAAAGGCGCAGCGGCTGATGATAAAACGCGATTCCTCGCCGAGGGTCGTTTAACCGAAAAAGAATTTGAAGGTCTGCGTGGTGCGGTCGCCAAAGATGCATTCAAAGAAGTTCCAGAACAGACGGGCTTAACGATGTTCCTTTATAATGTTCTGCCCACCTTGCTGATTTCGGGCCTGGTGTTGTATATGATGTATCGCTTTTTACGCAATGCGAACAAGGGTGCGATGCAATTTGCAAAATCACGCGCTCGTTTAAATGCGAATGAAAATGAAGGCACTACTTTTAAAGATGTGGCCGGATGTGATGAAGCCAAAGAAGAAGTTAAAGAGATTGTCGATTTTCTCCGTGATCCCAAACGCTTCACTAAGATGGGTGCGTCTATTCCCAAAGGAATTTTAATGGTCGGCCCTCCTGGAACGGGTAAGACACTTCTCGCTCGTGCCGTGGCCGGTGAAGCCAAAGTTCCTTTCTTAAGTATCAGCGGCTCTGACTTCGTTGAAATGTTTGTCGGCGTCGGCGCAGCTCGCGTTCGCGACACTTTTGAGCAGGCTCGTAAGCTCGCTCCTTGTATTGTATTTATTGATGAAATTGACGCGGTTGGCCGTCAACGTGGCGCCGGTGTTGGTGGTGGAAATGATGAGCGCGAACAAACGCTCAACTCATTACTCGTTGAGATGGATGGCTTTGATGGTCAGGCGGGCGTCATCGTTATCGGTGCGACCAATCGTGCTGATGTGCTCGACCAAGCTCTCTTACGTCCAGGTCGCTTTGATCGCCAAGTCTTCGTTGATTTACCCGACTTGAGAGGTCATGAAGCGGTGCTCGCGGTGCACGCTAAACGTTTTCAATTAGCTCCGTCGGTTGATTTAAATCGTATCGCTCGCATCACCACCGGAATGTCGGGTGCTGATTTAGCAAATTTATTAAACGAAGGTGCGTTACATGCCGGCCGTCGTAATCGCGATAAGGTTGAGATGTCTGACATCGAAGAAGCCCGCGATAAAATTGCCTACGGTCGCGAGCGTCGTCGCGCGATGTATGAAGAAGATCGTCGCAGCACAGCGTACCACGAAGCGGGTCACGCGATTGTTCAAGCCGTCGTTGATGATGGTATGCTGCCTATTCATAAAGTGACGATTCTTCCACGTGGTCGCGCGTTGGGCATGGCGATGTTCCTTCCTAAGAAAGACATTCTCGGATATTCTAAGTCTCGTTTACTCACTTATATTTGCACCGCAATGGCTGGCCGCGTGGGAGAAAAAGTCGTTACGGGCGATGTATCTAATGGTGCTTCCTCGGACATTAAACAAGCCACCCGCATGGCCCGTCAAATGGTCTGCGATTGGGGTATGAGCGAGCTCGGGCCTATTTCCTTTAACGAAAATTCCGATACGGTTTTCTTGGGTCGCGAAATTTCTCGCACCCAATCGCATAGCGATGAAACCGCCCGTCGGATTGACGACGCCGTTGCTAAAATTGTCAGTGAACAATATGCCCGCGCTGAAAAAATCATCGCCGAGCACGCTGATGCCCATCGCAAGATTGCGGAAGCTTTGCTCGAGCATGAAACTTTAGACGGCGTTCACGTGATGGAAATTCTCAAGACCGGTTCGATGCAGACGCCCATCGTGGGATCGCCTGTGCCAAACATCGTTCGTGAGGCGAGCCCTGATGGTCCACCACCAGAGCCAGGCACACAAGCTACGCCGACCCCTGCTTGAGGTTTGCCCTCGAAGGTTTTAAGGTTTAGAACTCTGCTATGGTCATCGGACTCACTGGCGGCATCGGTTGTGGAAAATCCACGGCCGCCGGCTTTTTTAAGTCTCACGGTTTTGTCGTGATTGATTCTGATGTTTTAGCGCACCAAGCGCTCAACGAATCCAACACGCTCGCCCAATTGAAATCGCGCTGGGGTTCAGCCTGTATTCAAAATGATGGTACAGCCGACCGAGAGTGGATTGGTAAAAAAGTATTTTCTGATCCAACGGAGAAAACCTTTTTGGAGTCCATCATCCACCCTCGCATTGCCGCCCTGCGCCAAGAGGCGATGGCCGATTCATCCAAGTCTTACATTCTAGAAATCCCTCTTTTATTCGAGTTGGGGCTCACTCGGGGATTAGCCGCTACGGTGTGCGTTGCGTCTTCAGATGAAGTCAGACTGCAGCGCTTGGAATCTCGCGGGTTAAGTCGAACGGATGCCCAGAAGCGTATAAATTCGCAAATGCCTCTCAGTGAGAAGGTTAAGAAGTCAAATTACGTGATTTGGAATGATGGCAGCCTAGACTTTTTGAAGTCCGAAGTGGATAAATGTGTGCAGACATTAAAAGCCTAAGAAATGGCTGATTTCTGGATAGTTTGCGATTGCCGAGAGGGTGGGTAGATTTACTTTTCGATTTCCCTTATTTCTTCTTACTGAGAACTAGGTTCAACATCCCCACCCCCATTTAGGAAACCATACCCTGTGACGACCGCCGACGATTTCGTCATTCAATTCATACAAGACAAGGGACTGGTGTCCTCTGCTCAAGTATCCGAGGCTCGCGAGGCCCTTGGTGCTATCCCCGATGGCCAGAATCCCGATACCCTAGCAATCGGGAAATTAGTTGAGACCGGTAAGGTCACTTGGGCGGTTATCTCCAAAGCGCTGGGTAAGGAATTCGACATGGAAGTGGTCGACGTCGCTCAGGTTTCACCAGCCGAAGAATTGCTCAAACTGATTAGTCGCGAGCAGGCCGAGCGTCACAATATTTTACCACTGCAAATGGATGGCGTTGAGCTGCTCGTTGCGATTTCAGATCCGCTCGATACCGAAACGCTCGACTCACTTTCGCGTGTTTTAAAACTTACTTTAAATCCCAAACTCGCTCCGCCTGATGAACTGAAGACCGCGATTAATCGCTGTTACGGTGGGGGCGCAGTGAATGTATCGTATGAGGATGTTTTTGGTAAGAGTGAAGATGGGATGTCGGTCGATCTTCCGCAAGGTGGCGAAATTAAAGAAGATGACGCCCCGATTATTCGCTATGTTAATTCTCTGATTGTGGATGCGATTCGTCGGAAGGCTTCAGATATTCACTTAGAACCTTTAGAGAAAAGATTCCGCGTTCGTTTCCGTATCGACGGTGTGCTCCAAGAAATGAAAGGCCCACCTAAGCGCTTACAAGCTTCCGTCATTTCGCGCCTTAAATTAATGGCTGAAGTGTCACTCGCTGAAAAACGTATTCCGCAAGACGGACGTATTCAGGCTCGTACCGGTGGACGTGATATCGACTTACGTGTATCTGTTTTGCCGACCGTTTATGGCGAATCCATCGTCATGCGTATTCTTGATAAAGAAGGACTGAAATTAGGTCTTCCGGAATTAGGATTCTTCGCGGATGACCAAGCTAAATTCCAAGGTCTTATTTCTGGTTCGGATGGTGTGTTCCTCGTTACCGGTCCAACCGGTTCTGGTAAATCGACCACTCTTTATTCGGCGCTGAATTATATTAATAAACCTGACCGTAAAATTATTACCGTCGAAGATCCGGTTGAGTATCAGATGGCTGGTATCAATCAGGTCCAAGTAAAACGTGATGTGGGAATGACTTTCGCAGCCGCCCTTCGTGCGATGTTACGTCAGGCGCCAAACATCGTGATGATCGGTGAAATTCGAGATTTAGAAACCGCTGAAATTGCGATTAACGCAGCGCTGACTGGTCACATGGTGTTCTCGACACTCCACACCAACGACTCCGTCAGTGCCGTGACTCGTCTCGTCGATATCGGTGTGAAACCTTTCTTAGTTTCGGCCGCCCTTCGTGGAGCGCTCGCGCAACGTCTCGTTCGTCGCGTCTGTCAGGCCTGCGCTCAACCTTACAAGCCCACCGCCAAAGAACTTTATACGATTGGTATGTCCGAACAGGATATTGCGGGCGCCACGCCGATGAAGGGTGCCGGCTGTCCAAAATGTAATGAACGCGGCTATAAAGGTCGTCGCGGTGTGTTCGAACTTTTTGTCATTACTGAAGAAGTTCAGGAAATGATTTACGGTGGGGCGACGCTCGTCTCACTTCGTCGCAAAGCCCGCGAAGCAGGCATGCGCACCATGCGTGAAGACGGCCAACGTAAGGTCGCTTCGGGTATGACCACCATCGAAGAAGTCATGGGCGCCACCGTCGCGGATGACGTCTTATAATTAATAAAAATGGCCTACGACCTCAACCAACTCCTTGAAGCCATGATTGAAAATGGAGCCTCCGATCTCCATTTGCACGTGGGCCGTGCGCCTTGTTTGCGCGTGAGCGGAAGTGTGATTTCAGTCGAAGGTCCGGCCTTAACTTCTGAAGATACTAAAAATATTGTTAACTCGATTATCCCTGCGGTGCATGTCGACCGACTGAAACAAGAGGGTGGCTGCGATTTCGGTATGTCATTTCGTGGTAAAGCGCGATTACGCGTTAATGTACACCATTCCAAAGGAGAGCTAGGTTTAGTTTTACGTTTAATCCCCGCGGATATTTATACGCTGGAGGATTTGCGTCTTCCGCCGATTGTTAAAGACTTACTCCGCCGTCCGCGGGGTTTAATGTTAGTAACTGGCCCGACGGGTTCAGGTAAATCCACCACGCTCGCTTCGATGATC
>JBBAUU010000094.1:0-6001 GCA_040398065.1 Opitutales bacterium
TCTTTCGAAAACAGCCGTCTCAGTTTTAACTCAGTAAATAATTACCAAGAACAAGTAGTACCGGCGTATTGAGCGTGCTGACCGAGCTCTTCTTCAATGCGGAGGAGCTGATTGTATTTAGCAACACGATCCGAACGGCAAAGTGAACCAGTCTTGATCTGACCCGCGTTCAAGCCGACAGCGATGTCTGCAATCGTCGCATCTTCAGTTTCGCCCGAGCGGTGCGAGATGATTGCCGAGTATCCTGCGCGTTGGGCCATCGCTACAGCGTCGAAGGTTTCGGTGAGTGAACCGATTTGGTTCACCTTCACGAGAATCGAGTTAGCAGTCTTGGTCTTGATACCGCGGGAGAGGAATTCGGTATTGGTTACAAATAAGTCATCACCAACTAATTGTGTGTTCGCACCCATCGCGTCGGTAGCCTTCTTCCATCCTGTCCAATCAGCTTCCGAGAAACCGTCTTCGATAGAAACAATCGGATAACGCTTTTGGAGGTCTTGATAGAACTTAATCATCTGCTCCGAGTTACGTTGAGATTTGTCAGACTTATGGAAAGTATACTTGCCAGTTTTTTCGTCGAAGAACTCAGAAGCAGCGACGTCGAGTGCGAGGAATACTTCAGAACCTAATTTATAACCAGCAGCTTTTACTGCGGCGGCAATCGCTTCGAGCGCGGCTTCATTTGAGGCTACTTTAGGAGCGAAACCACCTTCATCGCCTACGGAAGTGGAGAGGCCTTGAGCCTTTAAAACTTTCTTCAGGGCGTGGAAAATTTCGGTACCCATGCGGAGTGCTTCGCTGAAGGATTTAGCACCTTTAGGAACGACCATGAATTCTTGGATGTCGACCGGCGCATCAGAGTGAGCACCGCCATTCATGATGTTCATGAGTGGGATAGGTAAAACTTTAGCGTTAGGTCCACCGATGTAGCGGTAAAGAGGCTGACCGAGGGCCTTGGCTGAAGCGTGAGCAATCGCCATCGATACACCGAGAATAGCGTTAGCACCTAATTTCTTTTTGTTCTTGGTGCCATCGAGTTCAATCATCGCGCGATCGATACCGACTTGGTCCTGAGAATCCTGTCCGACAATCATCGGTGCAATTTCTTCGTTCACATTAGCAACCGCTTTTAAAACGCCTTTACCATTGTAGCGCTTTTTAGGATCAACCCCTTTAGCAAATTCTTTTGCGCTTACATCGGCGTCACGGAGTTCGTGAGCTTCGTAAGTACCAGTCGATGCGCCCGAAGGAACGGCAGCGCGACCGACAGCACCGCAAGCGAGATGCACATCGACTTCGATGGTTGGATTACCCCGAGAGTCTAAAATCTCACGGGCTTTAACATGGGTGATGGAGGTGCTATTCATGATAATAAAAGTACGCCTTTAGGGGTGAGATAAACCGCTAGGCTGTGCGAGAAAAAAGAAGAGATTTTGACCAACCCCCTTGTCCCCGTGCCCACTTGCCAACTTATCCCCTCACCTTACCCCCTTGTCCCCGTGCCCACTTGCCCACGTGTCCCCTGTAATTGTGTTGGTAGGCGTGCGACTACATCGGGTGCTCGCATCTTTGCATCTCCCCTTGTCCCCGTGTCCCCATGTCACCTTGTCCCCTAATCATTAAATGGTGGGAGTAGGCGGACTTGAACCGCCGACCTCCTGAATGTCAATCAGGCGCTCTAACCAACTGAGCTATACCCCCAAAACTTAGAAAAGGTAACAAAGATAGGCAATCGCTCGCTGGCAAGCCTTCAATGCACATCCCCTAAATATCGACCCGCCCCACCCTTGGTTTTCTGTGTGATAATTTTGCTTAAACCGGGAGGAGAAATGGGATGCTGTTCTATTTTACTCAGAGGTATCCATAGAAAACCCACCTGCCGACGGTCCTGACCTTTACCCGCACCGATCGACGCAAAGTCCTCGCACTTACAATAAAACACCGCTTCGACCTGATGGAAGTGTCCGTGGATGCGATGCATGGAATGATTTTTTCCAACATACTCTCGTACGTAGGCAAGTTCTTCGACGATCACGTTCAATCCAAGTTCTTCATTCACTTCGCGCACCACGGTCGCATGCAAGTTTTCGCCATGGTTTTGTCCGCCACCTGGTAGAACTAAAAATTCCCCCTCATCACTTTTTATCCTAACGACCAATAACTCATCATTACGCACGATGATAGCCCGAGCGGCTGTACGTACCCCCGATGAATCTCGATGCGAAGATGAAGCCACGCTCGCCAGACTAGGCAAATCCGTGTCTTAGAAAAGCCCAAAACTTTTTAACCTAAAAACTTAGGGTCGATTTCGTGATTCCCATGCACCGCTTTCACGTCATCGAGCGCCTCTAAAGCCTCAATGAGTTCCAAAACTTTCTTAGCAATTTCCGCATCCGTCACGGGCACAGGAATATTAGTAATATAAGCAATTTCACTCGATTCGGGCTTCATGGATTTTTCCTGCAAGGTCTTCGCCACGCTATCATATGCGGAAATCGGACAAAGGACTTCAAAGTGATCGCCGTGATTAATAATATCATCTGCCCCGGCCTCGAGAGCGATTTCCATCAACTTGTCTTCCGTAGTTTGATTCGCCCCAATTAAAAATTGTCCCTTGCGTTGGAAGCTATGGGAAACCGCACCCGTTTGGGCCATATTACCATTATTATCATTGAAGGCCTGACGGACCTCCGCCGCAGCTCGATTTTTATTGTCGGTGGTCACTTCCACAATGAGACCGACGCCACCAGGCGCATAACCTTCGTAAGTGATTTCATCATAAACGACGCCAGGAATTTCCCCGGTGCCCTTTTGAATCGCCCGCTTGATATTGTCCGTCGGCATATTCGATGCGCGCGCCTTATCCATCAACGTACGCAAGCGTGCATTGGTCTCGGCATTACCTCCACCGGAGCGTGCCGCTAAAGTAATTTCTTTCGCCAACACGGAAAAAACTTTTCCGCGCTTTGCATCAATCACGGCTTTGTGCCGTTTCGTTGTATGCCACTTACTATGACCAGACATAAAAAATTAATTTTTAGATTTCTTTTTCTTAGGAGGGGTAACTTCTACGATGGCATCGGGAGTTTTACTCATTCCCATCTGCAACATAACCAATAAATTCTGCAAGGTCATGTAAAGCGACAAGGCGGCGGGTAACGTGTAACAGATCACCGGGAATAATAATGCCATCGTGTACATGATGGTTTTTTGGGTATTATCGGCCGAAGGAGTCGGAGTCATCCGCATCGACAACCACATGGTAATACCCATCAGAATAGGCAGTAAATTAAAGCCGAAACTGCCGATATGGAAAAGTGTGTCCGGCGTAGAAAGATCGTGAATCCAAAGGAAAGGCTCTAAGCGTAATTCCACGGTGGTTTGGAACGCCGTGTAGAGTCCAAAGAAAATAGGGATCTGAATGAAGATGGGTAAGCAGCCAGCGAAGGGATTAATTTTATGCTCCGTGTAGAGCTTCATCATTTCCTTATTCAGTTTCTCGGAATCATTTTTATATTTTTCGCGAATCTCTTCCATTGGACCCTTGAACTGCGTCATCTTCTGCGCGGTGCGCTGTTGAGCGGCAGTCAGCGGCCAAGTAATCAGTTTAATAATCACGGTGAGCAGAACAATGGCCCAACCCCACGACCATCCGCCTGTCCACGTCAGCAATGAGTGAATGCCACCCAAACACGCGAGGAGGAGTTTACAAATCGCACCGAAAGAAATGAATCCGAGAATTTTTGAAAATTGTAAGACGGAAACTTGGTCATCAGGCAAAGCTGCCAAGCGGGCATACTCTTTAGGACCGACAAAGAAGTCGCCTTCCGTCGTCACACTTAAATCAGGAGCAGGAACGCCTTCCCAATAAGCGAAAGCCTGAATACCCAGTTCTTGACTATCAAATTTCACCGGACGAGCAACTAACTCAGATCGTGCGCCACGAAGATTAGGCTCTACTCGGATAATCGATGCGAAGAACTGGTTACCAGAAGAAACCCAATTGAATGGTTTACCTGCAGCCGATATGGGTTGCTCTGTTACAGCACGGTGGGCGCCCAGACCAAAAAAACCAGTGGAATCCCGGAAAACATCAATACCGACGTGTGTTAAGTCTTCACCGTTATCGGCCAAGACCGACATAAATTGGTGAGCCGCATCTCCCTGCGTGTAGTGCCAAGTTCCGGTCGAGTGCCAAACACGCGTTGGCACAGCACCAGAGGCTTCTACCTTAGTTTGGAAACGAATTGAGTAAGGCTCTGCGGCTGAGTTTTCTGACACAGGTAAAGTATAAGTACGTGTGACCTTAGTGCCGTCCTCCAACTTGCCTTGATAGACCACGGAAGTAGCGCTGCTCGATACTAATTTAAATTCCGAATAAACAGGCTCAACGCGATTAGTCGCACGATTCGTCACGCCCAGCGTCATCGCCGAATCTACATTACCAACATTAAATAAAATATTTTCTTTTTTGGAAAGATCGGCGGGCTGTTTCAGAAGTTCCGCTTTTTCAATCGCACCACCCCGTGAAGTAAAAGTAACCTTTAAGTATCCGTTACTAATGACCGTCTTCTGTGCATCAGCAATTGATTGCGCGGAAGAGCTGATACTCGAAAGAGCGGGAGCGGAGACAGCAGCCGCGGCAGCAGTCGGTGCAACTGACTTAGCTGAGGTTGCCGTGGGTGCAGGGTCATTGGGTTTCGAAACAGCGAAAATAAACATCGCTGCAGCAATACAACCGACACCTAGAAATAAGTTTTTACGGTCCATAGAAATATACCCCTTTGGCTAGGGAACGGAACCCGCGGGTGCAAGGCACAAGGCAGAAAAACCTAAATTTTCCTCCATCTACCCCCTTTCTAGGGAGATTTTTATGAACCTGGCTTCATGGCTGGAATCTTGGCCAATTCAGGTGGCAATTGGTCGGCCGGATAAGTCGGGAAAGTTAATTCCAATAAGGAGATGAACGGAGCCACAAATTTAGTCTGTCCACCCGACCGATCCACCAAACAAGTGACGGCGATAGGTACCGCTTCGTGCTGTTGGATAATTTCTAAACACTCTTGGACGCGTCCACCCCGTGTCACCACATCCTCAGCAATCAATACCCTCTCCCCTTTTTTAAAGGAAAAATTCCGACGCAAAACCAGCTTGTCGTTTTCTTTTTCGACAAAAATAAAGCGCACACCTAATTGACGAGCGAGTTCTTGGCCGACGACCAGACCGCCCATCGCTGGAGCTAAAACGACATCACAGGGGTAATCGTTTAATTTCGGACGTAAAAGTTCAATCAGACGTGTTACCTTGTCCATGTACTGACAGACCTGCGCACACTGGAAAAAATGTCCGCTATGTAATCCCGAACGCAGGACGAAGTGGCCATTGAGCAACGCACGCGAATCTCTAAAAATTTGTAAGACTTCGTCTTGGGTCGAACTCATCTTCTTAAATTAGTACCAATAAACCTTAAGGGGCGAGACGATATCGGAAAATTTATATAAAAAGAAACTCTCGCCCGTTGGCGGTGATTAACTTAATAACAAACCATGGAAAAACCCGAGTCCATTAAACGCAGCCAGCGTCGTATCATCACGATTATGGTACTATTTTTAGTATCCCTGGCTGGACTTTGGTTTTGGACATATAAAACAAAGCAGACTCCTCTGGGCGACATGGTCTGGATACCGGGCGGAGAATTCACCATGGGGGAATTAAGCACCGATAAAGATCATCAGGAAGAAGGGCCCGCCCACGTCGTCGTCGTCAAAGGTTTTTGGATGGATACGACAGAAGTTACCAACGCACAATTTTTACAATTCGTCGAAGCCACTGGCTATATTACCGATGCAGAAAAAGATTATAGTACCAGAGATTTTCCAACAGCAAAACCCGAAGACCTAAAAGGTGGATCACTGATTTTTCAGTTAACTCCTGGGGTAGATCCATTTCAGTGTGGACCCAGTGGGCCCACTCCCTGGTGGAAATTTACGGCGGTAGCGAC
>JBBAUU010000095.1:0-4143 GCA_040398065.1 Opitutales bacterium
CATCGCGAAACGAGTATCGGGTTTATCGATACCATAACGATTCATCGCTTCGGCGTACGACATGCGAGGAAAGGGCGTTGGGATATCGACGCCAATGGTTTCTTTCCAAGTGCGTTTAAGGATCCCTTCGATGAGCGCGTACATGTCTTCGCGATCGATGAAGGACATTTCTAAGTCGACCTGAGTGAACTCAGGTTGGCGATCAGCGCGTAAATCTTCATCGCGATAGCAACGAGCCATTTGATAGTAACGCTCAACACCGGCAACCATGAGCATTTGCTTATACTGCTGGGGTGATTGTGAAAGGGCGTAGAACTCGCCAGGGTTGAGTCGGCTAGGTACTAAGAACTCACGAGCACCTTCAGGAGTGCTTTTGAAAAGTGTGGGCGTTTCGACCTCGATGAATCCTTGGTCGTCGAGCTGTGAACGAATAGCTTTCGATGCTAGGTGACGGAGTTTGAGGAGTCCAAAATTACGTGGACGGCGTAAATCGAGATAACGATATTCTAAACGTAAGTCTTCATTCACTTTGTCCGCCTTATCATCATCCATCGGGAAGGGAAGGTCAGCGCAATGATTGTGCACGAGAATGGATTCTGCAAAAACTTCGACTCCGCCAGTTGCCAATTTATTATTCACGGTGTCATCTGTACGTGTTTTTACTTTACCGACGATTTCGATGACGGATTCCGCTTTGAGCTTTTGAGCGATTTCTTGAATGCCGTTAGTGCCAGGATTGAAGACCACTTGGGTGACGCCTTCACGGTCGCGAAGATCGACGAAGGTCACGCCTCCGAGGTCGCGCTTGGTATCTACCCAACCCACGAGGGTTACGGTTTTACCAGCGTCGGAAGGACGAAGGGCATTGCAATGTTGTGTGCGTTTCATGTCGGGACGGGTCGGTCTTTATCGAACGGTATGCTTAATGCCCTTATCGTGCCTTGGTCAAAGCCCAAAACATCCATTAGGCCAAAAAAAAGCCCAGTTTTTACTGGGCTTTTAGGGTTTAAAAAATCGGACGATGTTCGGGCGGTAAGCCGGGGGCGGGTGCAGGCTTTTCCGATTTCTGAACGGGCTTCGCAGGTGCAGCTACGGATGCGGGCTCGGCTGACTTAGGTGCAACGGCCACAGGTGCTTTTTCAACCACCACTGTTTTGGTTTCGACAGGTGCAACAGCCGGTGCTGTCGCATCCTTGGATTGGCACTGGGTGAGTGCAAAGATTGCTAAAGCGATCGCGATGAGGGTGAGCGTGATTTTACTTTTATTTGATTTCATAAAATTATTATTGGGCTTTATTGTTTCGAACGAGTTCAGCATTCCGTTTTCCGTAGACGAAGTAAATGACTAAACCGATGGCCATCCAGATACCGAGACGAATCCAAGTATCGAGCGGCAAGCTGTACATAAGATAAAAACATGCAGCGGCTCCAGCTGGACCGACGAACCAAATGAAGGGTGTGCGGAAGGGACGATGGAGTTCGGGATTTACTTTTCTAAGTACCATCACGCCGAGACAGACCAAGGCGAAGGCGAAGAGGGTGCCGATACTGCAAAGCTCGCCCACAAGTCCAATCGGTGCTAATCCAGCGGCGACCATCACGACCATCCCTGTCACCAGTGTAATCCGTGCAGGAGTTTGGAAGCGTGGGTGAATTTTACCGAAGTTAACGGGCAATAAGCCGTCTTTTGACATCGCAAAGAACACTCGGGTCTGGCCCAACATCAAAACGAGAATCACCGAACTAAGGCCTAAGATAGCACCGAACTTAATAAAGGGGGCGAGCCAAGGTAAGCCCATAGCATCGATACCTTTGGCAATCGGCTGCGCAACGTTGAGTTGGTCATAAGGCACAACGCCCGTGAGCACGTAAGCTACTAAGATATAAAGTACGGTACAGATGGCGAGTGATCCAAGAATCCCAATCGGCATATCGCGTTGTGGATTTTTAGATTCTTGAGCGGCCGTCGAAACCGCATCGAAACCAATGTAGGCAAAGAAGACGACGCCTGAGGCACGCACAATTCCATCCCATCCAAATTGTCCGACACCCATTTGCGGTGGAATGAAAAGACCAGCAGGATTATTAACGGTCACCCAATTGGAATGCGCCACGTGGCCAAGTCCCACGGCGATGAAAATTACAATGATAGTGACTTTGAGAACAACGAAGGCCGCATTCACACGTGCTGATTCTTCGATCCCAATCGTGAGAATTGCAGTTACTGCAGCTACGACAAGCATCGCTGGTAAATTGATGACCGCTCCCGTGCCGACGAAATGATAAGCACCTGTGCTTGCATCTAATACCCAATTCACTGGGGCTGATGCCCAGGCCGCAGGAATCGCTAAACCAAAACCATCAAGGAATCCATTAAGATATCCCGACCAACCTACGGCAACGGTTACAGCGCCGACTCCATATTCTAAAACTAAATCCCAACCGATAATCCAGGCCATCAATTCTCCGAGCGTGGCGTAAGAATAAGTGTACGCACTGCCCGACACGGGAACGGCCGCAGCCATTTCAGAATAACAGAGACCGGCTAAGCCACACGTAATAGCACTGATGACAAAAGAAATCACAACGGCAGGTCCAGCATGGGCGGCGGCGGCGTGACCGGTAAGTACGAAAATACCTGCCCCAATAATTCCCCCGATACCAATCATGACCAGATTGTAGCCACTGAGAGATCGCTTGAGTGTTTCATTTCCGGTTAGAGCAGCTTCACGATGTAACTCAGTTATACTTTTTTTGGTAAAAATACTCATAGGGGTAGTGGAATGCTGAATTTCTAGTATAAAACGCCGATTTCGCAAGATTACATAATAAGCAGCGCCTATTCGCTAAAGCCCCATTTCCCCGTAAGATAAGATTTAGCGTATTATCTCGCACTTTCTAAATCTCATACTCACTTTGCCTCAATGCCATTCGCATCACTAGGGCTCGACGCCTCCATTCTTAAAGCAGTAGCCGACCAAGGTTACACCGACCCTACGCCTATTCAAAAGGCCACCATCCCTGTTATCTTAGAGGGTACGGACGTCATCGGCATCGCCCAAACGGGTACCGGCAAAACGGCTGCATTTACTCTTCCCATTTTGACTCGTCTCGTTCGTACGAAAACCAACGCACACAAAGCCAAGGTACGTTGCTTAATTCTCGCGCCAACCCGTGAGCTCGTTGTGCAGATTGCCGAAAACGTTGCCGCCTATTCTCGTTACTCGGGTGCAACGGTGGCGACTTGCTACGGTGGTGTCAGCGAACGTCCGCAAATTGCTGCACTGCGTAAAGGCTGTGACTTTTTAATCGCGACTCCTGGTCGTTTGCTCGATCTCGGTAGCCAAGGTCACGGAGATTTTTCTGGGATTGAATGTCTAGTTCTCGACGAAGCAGACCGCATGTTGGACATGGGCTTCTTGCCTGCCATCAACACCATCGTTCGTGCACTTCCTAAAGAACGTCAGACCTTAATGTTCTCGGCAACTCTCTCGCGCGAAATCGAAACTTTAACTAAGCAGTTCCAGAAGTCACCTAAGCTCATTGAGGTCGGACGTCGCTCCAACCCCGCAGAAACGGTGACCCAATTACTTTACGAATGCCCTTCATCCCTCAAGCAGGTGATGTTAAATCAACTTCTTAAAGACGAAGAAAACTTCAAGATGGTCCTCGTGTTTGCCCGTACTAAACACGGTGCTGATCGCGTTTGCCGTAAACTCGAAGCCGAAAAAATTCATTGTGCCGCCATTCACGCGAATCGCTCGCAGGCCCAACGTCAACGTGCGCTCCAAGCTTTTAAGAATGGTGAGATTCGCGTACTTGTAGCTACTGATATCGCTTCACGCGGTATCGATGTAGATGGTATTACGCACGTGGTTAATTTCGACTTCCCTGATCAACTTGAAGACTACGTTCACCGTATTGGTCGGACCGGTCGCGCTCAAGCGAAGGGTACGGCGATTACTTTTATCACTCGTGAAAATCAAGGCGACCTCCGTCGACTTGAGAAAATCATTGGTAAACATTTACACTGCGGTAAATTAAAAGACTTCGATTACTCGCAACAAGCTCCCGCTCGTCAGCCTGATGACTTTGTGCGCGAACGCGATCCACGTGCGGGCGCTCACAATAGCGAACGCTCTG
>JBBAUU010000095.1:4153-5984 GCA_040398065.1 Opitutales bacterium
CTGGCCGTCCTCAAGGTGGCCGTCATGGTGGATTCCGCGCCGCTCAAGGAAAGTACCGTCCCTTTGGACGTCCAGGCACCCGCCGTACAGGCGGACCTAAGTAAACAGCGGTTCGCTGGTTTGCTTTTGGAATTAAACCACGTCTAATGCAGGCGTGGCTACTTCCGTTCGACTGATTCTAGGCGACCAACTGAATTTAAATCACTCCTGGTTTAAGAAAGTCAGTCCCGAGGTAGTCTATGTGCTGATGGAGGTGCGTTCTGAAACGGATTACGTCCTGCACCATGCCCAAAAAGTGATTGCGATTTTTGCGGGCATGCGACGCCTAGCGGAGCAGTTGAAAAAAGCCGGCCATCAGGTGAGGTACTTCCATATTTCAGATAAGGACAACACGCAGCATTTCGCTACGAATCTCAAGAAGGTGATTAAAGAAGTCGGTGCGACTCGTTTTGAATATCAGGAGCCCGATGAATATCGCCTCTACCAAGAGCTTAAGTCTGGTGCCAATGATTCATGATTAGAATCTTCCTGCGTAAGTTCAGAGCACTTTATCGATGAGCGGGGTGGCGTCGCTAAACACTTTCAGAAAGACGCGAAGCGCTGGGTCATGGAATCTTATTACCGTCGGATGCGTCAACGCACCGACATGCTGATGGAGAGCGATGGCGAGCCGCTGGGCGGGCAGTGGAATTTCGATCACGACAATCGTAAGCCCTGGAAGGGTAAACCGAACTTGGTAAAGTCGTGGGATTTATCACACGACCATTCCGCACTTTGGTCGGAGATTCAAAAGAGTGGGGCGAAGACTTTCGGTAATCCATCGGCGGATAATTTTCCATGGCCACAAGATCGCGCTGAAGCGCTGGCTCAGTTAAAGGCCTTCATTGAAAGGGGATTACCTAATTTCGGTGATTATGAGGACGCTATGCACACCGATTCGGATCGGCTATTTCATTCACGTCTGTCGTTCGCTTTAAATGTTAAATTACTTTCGCCACTGGAGGTAGCTCAGGCGGCAGTTAAAGCGCATCTAAAAAATCCTGACACCTATCCGCTCGCCGCAACGGAAGGGTTTGTTCGTCAAATCATCGGCTGGCGTGAATACATTCGCGGCGTCTATTGGGCGAAGATGCCCGACTACGAAAAGTCCAATGGCCTCGGACATACCCAATCTCTGCCTTCTTGGTTTTGGACGGGTAAGGTAAAGATGAATTGTATGAAGCATTCCGTGGGGCAGTCACTAGATACAGCCTACGCGCACCACATTCAGCGCTTAATGGTGATTGGTTCGTTTTGTTTAACTGCGGGAATTAATCCTGCCGAAGTTGAGAAGTGGTATTTGGGAGTTTATATTGATGCGTTTCAATGGGTTGAATTGCCGAATGTGATTGGGATGAGCCTTCATGCCGATGGAGGTTTTTTAGCGACGAAACCTTATTGTTGTGCGGCCAGTTATGTTTCGAAGATGTCGAATTACTGCACCGGTTGCATGTATGATCCTAAAGACCGATACGGTGATAAAGCTTGTCCGCTCAATGCACTGTATTGGGATTTTTGGTTACGTCATCAGAAGCGATTTTTAAATAATCCACGTATTGGGATGGCCGTGAGACAGGCAGCAAATATGTCACCCGCTGAGCAGAGTGCCGTCCGTAAAAAAGCCGATGCACTGCGTGCAGATATTGATAATCTCTAACTTCTATTAGGTAAAAGAAAGGGTCTGGTTTGTCAGATTGACAACTCCACCCCCACACGGCTTAACAAACATTCCTTTGCTCGGGCTGTAGCGTAGCCTGGTAGCGCGCTTGCATGGGGTGCAAGAGGTCGTGAG
>JBBAUU010000096.1:0-5977 GCA_040398065.1 Opitutales bacterium
ATTTACTTTATTCTTATTACTCAGTGTAACTTGTTTAACGACCGGTTGCATTACCTTTGATCAAAAAAGTGAGTCGGTTACTTTTCACCAACTCTCTGGGCCAGTAACTACACCCACGAAGAAAGCTCCGATTGTTTTCATACCCAGAGCTAATATTCCCGTGAGTATGCGACGCCCCACCGTCGTCATTGCGGATGAAACTCGGGTAATTAAGCTGGACGATTCACAGCGCTGGATTGCCTCACTCGATCGCGCCGTCAGCGAAATCATTGGACGCAATCTTACCAAACAAACAGGCCTACCCTTCGAACTACAAACGCCGAACGAGAACTACGTAGTCTTGTTTATCGATGTTGAAGCGATGTTCCTCACCGCCCAAGCCACCGTCCTGCAATTACATTACCGCATCGAAGACGCCCAAGGGAAATCATTGAGTCAGGGACAAGGACAATGGAAAGCGAAACGTTCCGAGAATCCAATCGATTACGTGAATGCTCAGTCGGAAAATTTTGCGAGTGCCGCGGAGCAAATTGCTAAAGATCTCAAACCTCTTATTGAAAATAAAAATCCATGACCGATTCTTCCACTCCACGCCCGAATGGATTTAGTGAAGCGACTGGGGAAATCTGTTACGATTTACCGTCCGCTTATATTCCTCACCCCGCCACCGGCTTACTCCACCTTCCCCGCTTCCTGGGCAAGATTCGCAAACATCTCAAAGGTGAGTTACCCAATTCTTATCAAAGAAATTTCTGCAAAGGCTTTGATCGCTTTTTATGTCTGCACTTAGGGGTCGACCCTGAACAAGTCATCGAATGCGTCAAAAATGCCCAAGATGAAAATGATTTAAACGTCCGTTTATTGAATCTTTTCCCAAAAGACCTTCGTGTTCATGTCTGGAATCGCGAATTAGTACAAAAAGGGATGAGTGAAATGGGCCGAGAAGCCCTAAATGATGCCAAACGCAAAATGAATTCACTTCATCGCACGGATGTTCTTTCCTTTGCCGACATGATTGATTTTGATGAAGGTCGAATCCAGTGAGTACCGACACCTCCAATCCTAATCGAGTTATTCTGCGAGGTCTCCCCGCTGTTTTAGCCTGCATCGAACTTCATCCCAAGTCTTTGCGTGAAATTCACGCTTCGCCGAAATGTGTGCCGAGTCTCTCGAGTCACATCATCCCCCTCGAAGCTCTCGGCGTAAAACTGCACACCAGTTCCGCCTCCGACATGTCGTACATCGCGGGAACGGATTGTGATGATGTCTGTGCCATCACCATGCGCCCAGAACCTGGTCACGTCCGTGTTTCCGATTTCGCCGAATGGCGCGAGGCACATGAAACAGTCGTCATCGCCGATCACATTTCTCGTCCAGCTGACTTAGCAGCCATTGCCCGTTCAATGGCGGCGTTCGGACTCAAAAGACTTCTTCTCTCTTCTGGTACCGAAAATCTAGCCTTCAATTCTGATACTTGGACCCTCGCCCAAGGTGCCATGGAACACGTACGCGTCATGCGAGCCGCTGCTCTCGGCGGGTTACTTAAACTCGTAAAAGAAAAATGCTGTGTGGTGGCACTGACCGGTAAAATCGGTCGCAAAATTGACCTAGGAACCCCCGTTCGCGTCCCCGGTCGACACATCGCCCTCTTAATCTCTGGAAATGAGCTAGACCCCGATTTACAGCCTCGAATTGAGCATACCTATCGCTTCCCAGGCCTGGTAAACAACCTGCCTTTAAGCCTAGCCGAAGCTGCCCCCATCGCCATCGCCTGGATTGCCTCCACGCCCCAACCCCGCGAGGATGGTTTTTTAGCACGTAAAAGGGCTCGTCACACCAAGTCACCTGAGATTAAACCTCCCAGCGAATAATTTAAGATGTCTAACCAACAACCTAACTCCGGTGAGAGCGTCATCTCTCTCCAAAACATCAGCCAAAACTTTCTGACGGCGCTGCAACGTCAACACGACATGTTAGCATTCACCCTCGCCGGTGTGCGCACGTCTGATGCAAAGATTTACGATTACTACTCGAACGTATCGCGTATCATGCCAGCACCCGCGGCGCACCTCACCCATGATCAGATGATCGCCTATTCGCGCGGTCTACTTTTGCGCACAAGTATTAACGACCTCTTAGCACTTTCCGCCGAGGTTATGAATCAGGTTCATCTACTTTGTCTCTTAATCAAAACGCGCGGTCGTAATGTCGAAAGCAACCCTGAGACCGATAAAATCCTCGGACAAAAACAAGAGGCTTTCGTCAGAATGAATCTACAAGAGAAGTTTAACGAATTCGAACAGACTTATCAGATTATCAGCGAACTCGAAGATGCGATTTTCAGCATCGCCGCCGCCTTGCGAGTACTTGTGCGCACTGGCATGGTCACCAACGATGATATTTCACCCGATGGCTCACTCACGCTTGAATTCAAGGCGATGAAAGACATCGACGGTCCAGACTCAACCGAAGCGGGTGCTAAAAAAACTAAGATGGTCGACACCCAGCGCACCTTCCGTCCCGGCGAAATGCTCGATTTAACAGACGAAGAACTCCTGGGCTTAAATATCACGGTCGCCAAATTCTTCCATAGTTTATTCCGATCGGTGGATGAGTTTGGACGGGAGCAGCTCGACGGTAATAAGTAGAAAGTATGCACGAGAATTCCAACCCATCCCTGACACGACTTCCGTGGCTCTGGGTCTTGGGTGGTTTTCTTTTTCAAACGATTCCCGCGGCACTGCGCGATGAAGCTTTGCCTGTCGTGCTGAAAAATCACGGGGTTAACGATGGAACGATCACACAAGTGGTGGGTGTTCTCGGATTAATCGTCGCCCTCAAAATCTTCTGGGCGCCCTTCCTCAGTCTCCTCGGGAAACCGCGCACGCTCATTATATCCTGCCAAGCAGGCATGATTCTCTGCATTCTACTGCTCAACCATTTCATTGGATTAGAACAGGTAACTACCATCGCCGTTGTCTTGTGTATCCTAACCTTATTGTCCGGCGGACATGACTTCCTTCTCGATGGATATTACGTGCATTCGTTAAATGATAATCAGCGCGCAAAATATTCTGGGCTACTTAATTTTGCTTCAAAGCTTGGACAAGTTTTAGCGGGTCCAGGATTAATCTATCTCGCGTGGTACTTTCATAAACATTCAAACCCGCCGACGAACGATATAAACCTAACTTTAATATGTTTAGCCGCATTTAGTTTAGTGGTACTTTTGCTTACCCAGTGGGGCTTCACTCGGGAACCCAAGGAAACAATCTCAGCGGACCAGGATAAGCTATCTATGCTCAAAGAAATGGGCGGAGCACTCAAATCCCTCTACCTAGATTCCAGACTACCCATTATCATTGGTCTCATCTTTTTCTATCGAGCTAGTGAGGTTCACATGAATCACGTGATTAAACTCTTTGCCAAAGCAAGTGTACTGCAAGGTGGACTTGGACTTGATGACGAAACCTACGCGTACTTGCGCATTACCACTGCGATTCTTGGACTCGCGATCGGCGGTATCGTAGGCTCAGCCATTATCACTCGTCGCGGTCTGGCTCAATCACTCGTTCCTCTGGGCATCTGCATGCATTTACCGCTGATTGGGATCAGCTGGTTATCGTTTAATGTAAATCCGCTACCTTCCCTCACCGTTATATCTATAATTTTCTTCGTCGAATACTTAGCCTTCGGTGCTGGTCTCTGCGCATTAATTTTAGCGATGATGAAACTCGCAGCCGGTGCGCAAGCAGCCGTGAGGTACGCCCTATTATCCACGCTCTCACTGATCGCCGTATACTTACCTGGACTTTGGGCAGGCAAACTTTCTAATCTCTTGGGATACTCCGGATACTTCTTAGCTGCTTTAGCCTTAGCCATTCCCGGTATTTTGGTAGCGGTCTTAGCCGCTAGAAAACTAGAAGAGTCTTAAGCTTTTTTCGGGACGACAATTAATTGCTGCGCGTGGGATAGTTTAAAATATTTCTGAGCGTAGCTTTGAATCTGCTTACTATCGGTTTCATTCATTCGGCGTTCCCATTCAGCATCGAAATTCGCACCGAGGCCAACGAGTTCGCGGGTGAGTGCACCCTGCATGCGACGACCCGCAGATTGACGGCCCTGCCGTCTCCCCACGCGCAATCGACGTTTCGCATCTTCAATCTCATGCTCTTTAAATTCGCCTTTCGAAAGTCGTGCCAACTCGCCCTTCATCTCATCAATGACCTGCTGAGCCGCCTCCTGAGTCGTCCCACCATAAAGGTAGAACATACCTTGGTCAGCTGTCTCAACCCGTGTGGCACCCACGAAATAAGCTAAGCCTTTTTCTTCACGCACACGTTGGAAAAGTCCACTGGCCATCCCGCTTAACAATTCCTCGATGACATTAGCAGCTGTAACCATCACGGGTGCAAAACCACAATGAGGGAACGCTAAACATACCACGGCTTGTTCGCCTACTGCGGTGAACTGATCCTGACTGCTGGGCTTGAGGGTATGAGGCTTAAGGGTCTCTTGTTTAAATTCTACCTTGGGTAAGATACCAAAATATTTCTTCACAAAGTCGAGGGCGACACGACGATCAAAGGAGCCACTGATACCGATGATTAAATTAGAAGAGACCACCAATTTTTTATGTAATTCAATGATGTCGGATTGTTTTAGCTTTTCGATCGTTTCGGGTGTGCCACACGCATCAATGCTCAAAGGGTGATTTCCGAAAAACTGTTTCAGTAAACGGAGTCGGGCTTTCTCAACGATATCATCCGCGGCTTCTTTACACGCCGCAATCGCACTGGCTTTTTCTGATTCAAAAGCGTCGCCCAATATTTTAGGCGTGAGAATACCGTTCTTAACCAGTTCAGCGATTTGTTCGAAATCAGAACTCAAGGCTTCGCCCCATAATCCGCAGGAGAGTTGCGACCCAACATCGGCAAAGGTAGCCCCAATACGATCTACAATCTGGGCGACTTCTTGTCGGCTGTGCTGAACAGTGTCACGCGTTAACAGGGTTGAGAGAATTCCGGTAGCGCCTCTTTTCGCGTCGTTTTCATAAGCAATACCAGCAGAGAAATAGACCCCGAAGCCAGCCTTCGGCACGGAGTGATCTTCTTGCAGGACAACCCGAACACCGTTCTCGAGCGTAATGACTTCGAATGCATCGGGAGTTTTAATTTGAGCTTTTGTATCCGACGCTGCCGTAGACTTTTTAGCATTCATCACCGCAAAAGTTACAGATTCAGGTTTCAAATAGGTACGACCAACCTCCGTAAGGTCTTCGGGAGTTAAACGCGCCAACTCCTCTACCCCGCGCAATGGCCACGCGTGATCATAACCAATACAGGCCGCATACGCACTGCGTGCAGTCGCCGCATGAATGGTTTTGAGTCCATTAACCATGGCGACGACCGTTTGTCGGCGAACTTTTTCGAATTGTGCCTGATTCACTCCATTATCCTGTAGCTCATTAATTTTTTCTAAAATAGATTTTTCAATGACGGTGTGATCAGCGTGCGCATCGCCAATCCAACTCAGCCAAGCTAGACCAATATCCTTGAGTCCCATGGCATGAGCATCCACCGCATGAACTAACTTTTTATTTTCGCGAAGCTCGTCCCACAAAATGGAACTATTACCGCTACCAAGTACGCCTAAGAATAAATCGATGGCACTGCGGTCTTTGGCAAAGAATCCTGGAATTTTCCACGTCGCTACACCCTTACAGATTGAAACATCGCGAGCGACCTCGACGCGACGAGGTGCAGCCATGGGCGGCTCAATCACGGGCACTTCCTGAATCACCGGATTTCTGGAAAATCGTCCAAACCACTGTTCTACGGATTTAAAAACTTCATCGGGATCCATCGAACCCCCAATCGCTAGCACTACATTTTCAGGTGCGTACCTGCCTTTATGATAGGCCCGTAAATCATCGGGTGTGATTTTAATAAACAAATCTTTGTGGCCGATGATGGGA
>JBBAUU010000097.1:0-5972 GCA_040398065.1 Opitutales bacterium
TGAATGGTGAGACCCTTACGACCGAATTGACGGATTTGTCCGATGAGTTCGAGAATCGACATCAGAGGCACGGGATCCGCCTTCTTCACAATCTTCTTCGCGGCCTTCTCAGCACCCTTCTCAGCTTTTTCAGCCTTCGCATCTTCTTTTTCTACAGCCGCTTCCTCTTCCGGAGTCGAGCCATCGATTAAGTGATAACGTGCATCTTCTCCGGTGGAGAATTTTTGGACATCCATGCCATGATTTTCTAAATCTTTCAGCACCTTGCTGATGGATTCGTTTTCAAAGACTTCGATGATGTTAACGCGCTGTTGTACGACGGTGCCGTCCTTAAGTTTCTTCTCGCGGTTAATCATATCCGAAAGGAAATCTTCCACGCCGGCTTTCTTTAAGTAGTCCTGCTTAGCATCCGCATCTTCGAGGAACTCATAGGTTTCTTCATTACCCGTACGTGTGCGTACGATGAAACGTGGCAAAGCGTGGTTCTTATGATTTTGCTGATCGAGGTAGTTGCCCAGTTGGCAACCGGTACGCGCGATACTGACGCCGAGTGACTCTAAACGAGCGAGTGATTCGACAATCTTATCGAGCTTCTGACCTGGGAAAACGTGCTTATCACGCAGGCGGAGCAGGTTCACATCTTCCGAACCTAATTCGAGAAGGATGCGATTTAAATCAGGATCGTTGTCCACATACTGCTCACGCTTCTTACGTTTAATACGATAGAGCGGTGGTTGTGCAATATACACATAGCCTGCTTCGATTAAACCAGGCATTTGACGGAACAAGAATGTCAGTAAGAGAGTACGAATGTGTGAACCGTCCACGTCCGCGTCCGTCATGATGACTAACTTATGGTAACGACACTTGGTAACATCGAACGCGCCATCGCCTTCGTGCTTACCAATACCCGTACCACAAGCTGTAATGATTGTACGGATTTCTTCGTTGGATAAGATTTTGTCGATACGTGCTTTTTCAACGTTCAAGATTTTACCTTTAATCGGGAGAATCGCTTGGTAGCGACGATCACGACCTTGTTTTGCGGAACCACCTGCAGAGTCACCTTCGACGATGTACAACTCGCAAACGGAAGGATCGCTCTCGGAGCAATCAGCTAACTTACCAGGCAAGCCGCCCGAGGACATCGCTGATTTACGTACGGTTTCACGGGCCTTTCGTGCAGCTTCACGGGCACGCGCCGCATTCAAACATTTGTCGACAATGCGACGACCGGTCTTGGGATCGCGTTCTAAATAATATTTTAATTGTTCGCCGACGACCGAAGTCACGATGCCTTCCACTTCAGGATTGGTCAGACGAGTTTTATTCTGCGACTGGAATTTTGGGTCGGGGTGCTTGACCGAAATAACGGCAACCAAACCTTCACGCATGTCATCACCACTCAACTTAGCATCTTTATCTTTAATTAAGTTATTGGATTTAGCGTAGTGATTAATCACGCGAGTGAGGGCGGAGCGGAAACCAGACAAGTGCGTACCACCTTCAGGCTGATTAATTAAATTCGCATAACAGAAAACCATTTCGTCGTAACGATCGTTGTACTGCAGAGCGACATCCACCGTCATACGACGTTGGTTAGGCTTAGGCTTCTCGCCTTCCGCCATCACGCGAGGATTGGCTAAGTCAGTAAAATCAACTTCCGCAGAAATTAAAATAGGCTCCTTGAAGAGCGGCTCTTCGTTGACGTTTAAGAAAGAAACGTACTCGGCGATACCGTCTTTAAACTCAAATTTATCAGCACGATTCGTGCGGTGGTCCTTCATTTCCACTGTGATTCCAGGGACTAAAAACGCTAATTCGCGCATACGGCGAACTAAGGTGTCGTACTTAAATTCCTGAGTTGCGACGAAGATTTCTGGATCGGGGTGGAACGTAATTTTTGTTCCGGTGCGTTTGGTTTTTCCGATGACCTTGATTTGTTGGGTGACTTCGCCGCGCGAAAATTTCATTTGGTGAACTTCACCTTCGCGACTGACTTCAGCCGTAAATTTATCGGAGAGAGCATTCACGCACTTGGCACCGACGCCGTTTAATCCGCCCGAAACTTGGTAAGCTCCTTTATCAAATTTTCCACCTGCGTGTAGATTGGTTAAAACTAATTCTAAAGTAGGAATTTTTTCTTCCGGGTGCATGGCGACCGGAATACCGCGGCCATCATCTTCAACGGAGAGCGATCCATCGGTGTGAATTTCTACTTTGATGTTATGACAATAACCCGCGAGCGCTTCGTCGATCGAGTTGTCGACAATTTCGTAAACGCAGTGGTGCAGACCGGTTTCATTTGTATCACCAATGTACATACCTGGTCGCTCGCGCACGGCCTTCAAACCTTTCAGTCTCTTGATGTCTACGGCATCGTAAGATGCTTTGCCTGTGTGCTTTCCAGTGGGACCAGTTTTTTCAGAATTTTCGCTCATTTTTTGTGTGATAAAAGATAGTTTTGTAGCCTAGTAATTTAAGGTTTTTTTAGTCTGTTTTTCACAAACCAATCTGCAATAGGAAAACACTCAAAATGTGAGGTTTTTTAGCATTTTTAAGTACCTGATTATAAGATACTTATGAAAACCTCAAAATGGGTTATTCACAGGGTATAAACACCCTATTTTACACTCATTTTACACCTCTTTCCCGATTACTTTAAGCGTTCAAGAAAAATTGAACTACAGGATCGATGGCTGCGTCGCCGGCATCTTCCAAAACATAGTGTCCCGCTTCACTAAAAATTAACTTCTGCGCGTGCGGAAATCTACGTTCGAACTCGGCTAAAAAGGTTTGGTCGAAACAGAAATCCCGCAGGCCCCATAAAATCATCACGCGTTTGTCTTTCAGTAAAACCAGACGCTCCCCCACTTCGGCCAGGACCTTGCGCGTGGGGTGATTGAGCTCCATCGGGATATCCGCCACGAAGTCAGCCACCGCCTTCCGCGAGTCCATCGAACCATATGGAAAGAGAAACCCTTCCTTTACTGCCTTATTCATGGGCTTCTGGACGGCCATCCAGGTTGCAGGCCAAGCAAAGGCGTTAAATGTTTCGACGAGGAAGCGGCCGATGAACGGCAGGCGACAGACGGCGATACGCTTGGGGATGTTGTCAGACAAAAATGCCCCGGTGTTCGTGATTAAGATTTTTCCGATGCGTTCGGGCATGCGACCGGCCAAACCCAGCCCAATCGCGCCACCCCAGTCATGGACTCCGATATCAAATTTTTTGAGGCCCAAGAATTCAACCAACCCATGGACGGCGTTGATGCGGTCATCGAGTCGGAGGAACTTGGCCGGCCGGTCCGACAGACCCAGCCCAAGGTGGTCGGGGGCAATGACCCTGAAACCCGCCTTACCGAGCTTCAGGACCAGGTTTCTCCATAAAAAGGACCAGGAGGGGTTACCGTGTAAAAGCAGCACCGCCGGGCCATCCTTGGGTCCGTGATCCACAAAACGCATCACCCCATCAGCCGATGCGTATTCTCGTACCTCAAACGGATACAAGGCCTTCACCGCAGGCGACATCGTGGATGGATCGGGCGCTAACATTCTACGGCAAGCATGAGACTTACGAGGCCACTGCCAATCCCCAACAGCGCGGTTTTATCTCCAGCTTTAATTTTTCCTTCAAGACGTGCGAGCGCCAAAGTCGCGGGTAAAGAAACCGAACCAACATTTCCGAGACGATCAAAGCTTTGATAATCTTTTGCCGGATCTAATCCCAACTTTTCAAAAAGTAAGGCTGAGTGGCGACGACCTACTTGGTGTGTAATAATTTTTTGCGGAGTGGATTCATTCCAACCACTTTCTTTTTTAAATCGATCCCAACAGCGTTGTGCTAAGCCTACTCCCGCTATCAAGAGAGCTTCGGAGTCAGTACGCATATCTAATTCATTCGATGAAGTATCTCCTTCGCAAAGTTGATTCGCCGAAGAATCGGTTTCCCACGCCGCCGCACGTAAGCGAATTAAATCATCCTTCGCTAATTCTTCGCGACAAACAATCGCCGCTGCTGCGCCCGCACCGATGGTGAGATTTGCAAAATAAGGTTTAATCGAATCGCGCGTGAGAGAAAGATTCTCATTCAACTGACGAATCGTGTGCTCCACTAAGGGTTTACCATTTTCGCCCGAGCAGATGAGGGCTCGACGAATCTGACCCGACTCCACCAAGCCCGCCGCCATCACCACGGCATTTAAAAAACCTAAGCAGGCATTAGAAATATCCATAATCTGCACCTGTGGCCCTAGGCCCAATAAACCGTGCACATAAGCGGCTGTAGAAGGCTCTAGGCGATCGCGACAGACGGATGAATGGATCAGTAAATCAATGTCCGCTGGACCGACCCCAGCGGCCGCCATCGCTTTTTTTCCAGCTAAGGCCGAGGCCTGTGACGCAAGCATTGCCTGTGGCCAAAATCGACGCTCTTTAATTCCCGTCATCAATTCCAAGCGGCCTTCCGGTAATTTTAATCGTGTGTACACGGGCGCCAGACGTTTTTCTACTTCATCCGAAGTCCAAACTTCGGGCGGAAGTTCGGCGACCAAACCCGTTAAAACTGTGCGTTGAAATTGCACGTTATAAAATTCGCGATGAAGCTTTAACGAGTTCTTCGTCAAAGAAATTTAAACCCATTCCTGCATCGACGATAACACCCTGCCCATTCACTCCACTGGAACGAGGTGAAAGCAACCAGACAGCGACATCCGCCACTTCTTGTGTTTTCAAAGCTTCTTTTCGCAGGGTCATTTTTTCGGCATGAAGATAGTTTTCTAAATATCCAGGAATGCCCGCACTCGCACTCGTCTTCAATGGACCCGCATTCACCGAATTAAAACGCACGCGTGAATCAGCGGAAAAAGATTTTGCTAAGAAACGACTCGCTGATTCTAAAGCCGCTTTGATGGGCGACATATAACCATAATTAGCGGCGGTGACTTGTGAAGAGATGCCTATCGAAACCACCGATGCCTCTTTAGTTAAATACGGTTTTAAGGCTCTGGAGAGTTCGACAAGAGAGAAACAAGATATCGCCGTTGCCTGAAGAAAATCAGCCCGCACGGTCTCGTGAAACGGCTGCATGCCCTTGGAAAAATTAGCGAAGGCCACGCTGTGCAATACACCATCAATCGGACCATGTTCTTTGCCCACTTTTTCAGCGAGTTGAATGGTCTGCGCTTCGTCTTCTAAATCACAAATGTAAGTAGGTTTGCCCGCGAGCAACGTGTTGAGCGATTCTTTACGCGCAGCGGATCGCACCGAGTAAATCACTTTAGCGCCTTCGGCTTCAAGGGTTTTGGCAACGTGCCAAGCGACGGATTTTTTATTAGCGACGCCTAATATTAAAAATGTTTTTCCACTGATTCCTAGAAACGACATGCTTTAATTTCAAACAGTTTGGGTGACTAGAGCGAGTGCGAAACGAATGGAGAGCACCACTTTTCCGTCGAGTCGGACGCTCCCGGTGAGAAAGTGAAACTGTTGCAGGGTTTCCACATGCTTCACTTCAATCGTCACCGTATCACCCGGTTTCACCATGCCCTTAAATTTAGCTTCTTCGATGCGACAAAGCACGGGCGTTTTATCAGCGGCCGTCACGCCTTCCGCTTGTAATTTCTTCGTCAAATAAATCGCACCCGTTTGGAAAACCGATTCACAAAGCAACACGCCCGGGGTGATTGGGTTGCCTGGATAGTGTCCGCTATAGAAAGGCTCATCGGCGCGGAAGGTTCTCGTACAAACGGCACCATCGGTGCGGACCTCTTTAATCTCGTCGATAAAAAGAAAAGGTGGGCGGTGAGGGATGGTGGCGAGTATTTCCTGCGACATACCTCTGTTTTGCGGGATTAAGCCCGACAAGCGACACGAAAACATCAATGGAGGGTTTGCCATTGGTCCAAACATCGGTTGATTAAACGTCGATGAAAACCATCGCCCTCATGCTCTTTTCCTTCCTCCCTTTTTTC
>JBBAUU010000098.1:0-5968 GCA_040398065.1 Opitutales bacterium
ATTGAGTACTAGGATGTCACCCAAGTTCCGATCCATTTTCTGTGTGTTATTTTTCGCCACGACTTTGTCGGCTCGTGAGATTGTAGTTAAAAATGACATTCAATTTAAAGCTGCTTTGAGCGCAGCGGCGAGTGGTGATGTGGTTTTGGTCGAAAGCGGTACCTATTCGAATATCGATATCAAATTTTCTCGTGGGGGAACGGAGAGTCGTCCCGTTGTGGTGAAAGCGAAAGTTCCCGGCGAAGTGATTTTAAATGGATCCTCGGTCTGTGATTTTAATTTTCCTTACACGGTCGTGGATGGTTTATTCTTTTACAAGGGCTCGATTAATCCGGGCGAGGGCGAAGACAATGCGGTCGTGAAATTTAGTTCGCATCATGGCGTTCTGAAAAATACGGCGATTGTAGATTATAATCCGTCCGACTTTAAAACGTCATACTACTGGGTCTTTTTCGCGGGAAGTAATAACACGGTGGAGCGCTGCTACTTCAAAGGGAAAAACAACAAGCAACCTTTGATCGGCAATGCGATTGATGATAGCCGCTACAATGCAGTGAAGTTCTCGTACTTTAAGAATATCCCCTACCAAGTACTTAATGGGCGGGAGAATATTCGCGTGTGGGGCTCGGGTAAATTTGACGAGAAGGGGAAGGATGGAGCTTACTTCACGGTGGAAGGAAATCTTTTTGATCACGCTGACGGTGAGGGCACCGAAATCGTTTCCCTTAAGTCCAACTATAATCAGGTCATCAATAACACCGTGATCGCTACCGCTGGGTGTATTAATATTCGTCGCGGGTCCAATAACCTCGTGAAGGGTAACGTGATTTTAGGCCAGGGTGTTAAACAAGCTCAAGGCCTTCGGATGTCGGGTGCTAATAACACGGTGATCCAAAACTATGTTTCGGGCACAGAGTATGGAATTCGCGTATCGGCGGGGGAATATATTGGGAGTGCGTTGACTCCTGCTTACGAGCCCCACGTTAAAGATCGGGCGGCGAGTGCCAAAAATGCCGACGGTAACGTGACGTCGTATCCCCAGGTTAAAAAATTAATGTTAGCCCAAAACGTCGTGGCGAATGTGCAGGGCAGTTGTTTAGAGATGGGGTCTGGTTTTAAAAAGCACTGGCCGGCTTCGCAAATGATTCTGTTGCCCGAAGATTCGGACATTATGAATAATCGTTTTATTAACAAGGAGGCTGGTGCGGTGATCGAAGGATCTTTGCCCGATGGGAAAACCCCGATGGGTGGTATCACGACGAAACCTAATCGTTATAAAGGTAATACTATTTTAGGAGATGGAAAAATAAATTATCCGCCCGCAGAGAACGGATTTAAAGTAGAGGCATTGCCCTCTAATTGGTCGGAGAAAAAAGAGCTCAGTAATTTTAAGGTGCTAACCGCTCAAGAGGTAGGTCCGGCTTGGGTGATTGCCTTGCGCGAAGCGAAGAAGTTTCCGATGGAAGATGATCGCTCCTGTTATCCAGCTGACGAGGGAACGAAGGATAAAAGTTCCAAGGATAAATCCGATAAATCGGATAAGACTAAGAAGAAAAAATAATTTAACGTTGGTTGAGCTGAGCTAAAGAAGCGTGGATGATCTCATCGCGACGACGGATGGCTTCTTCGAGTTCGGACGTACGAAGTGAGCGTCGAATTCGCTGCGCCGTATAATCGGCGAAGTGGAGGGTGTAGTGAATCCACCAAGTCCCATTATTATTCCAGAGATGGTGACGGCGGTTCTCTGCGTTCACGCGCAAGGAAAGACGTGACGGAGTGGTGGTGAGGGAGGATGAGTCTGTGTTGATCATAGCGTGTTTGGATAAAGCGACGCATCACGATCGACCCAGAAGTGGGAAGGATTTCTGACCTTTCGGTCCTCATCTTAGAAACTTTCGGTTTCTAAAAACCACCGCGGCCAGTGAAGGCTCGGTTGGTGCAATGGGGGCGGTTTAATGGCCACGCATTGCTCGTGATGTGTTATTAAAGAACGATTGTAGATATAGGAGTCGTTTTGAAAAAAGCAAGTCAGCGACTCCAGAACTTGTGTCATAATTTCTAAACCTAGGTTTTCCGCTTAATTTGGCTTTTATTCAAGGGGTGTTGCCAAAAGTCATCCCCCGTACTTAATCTTAATTTTTCAACCATGGGCTTTTTTCGATTTCGCAAAGTCGTCTCGCTGGGTAAGTTTTTTAAAATAAATATTTCGAAGACCGGAGTGTCCGCGTCGGTCGGTCGACCGGGCGCGACGCTCAATATTAAAAAAGATCGGGTCGATGGCACCGTCGGGTTGCCGGGGAGCGGATTGTCTTACAAAGAAAATTTATCAAAACGAGGATGCGCTTCGCTCGTTTTCGTTTTTGGTTTGTTGGCCGTCGGTCTGGGCACGAGTTGGAAAATTCTTGGCGAACTCTTTTCGTAGTTCCCAGAATTTTCTAAATTACGCAAGTGCCCGGGAAAGGACTCGAACCTTCATGCCTTTAAGGGGCGGCGGATTTTGAATCCGCTGCGGCTGCCATTTCGCCACCCGGGCTTCTTGCGTAGAGACCATTCACTCCATCTCGGGGTGACTGGGCAAGAAAATCCTCTCCACGGATTCACTTAGTTGAAAAATCACTAATGATTTAGACCCTAAAACAAAAGAGGCGCCTCATTGAGGCGCCTCTGTTTGAAGAAAGTAATTCGAAAATTACTTAGTTCCGAGGATCGCGTCCTTCGCAGCTTTCGCTACGCGGAATTTTACGACCTTCTTAGCTTTGATCTGGATAGTTTCGCCAGTAGCAGGATTGCGACCGAGGCGAGCTTTGCGCTGAACGAGAACGAGCTTACCGAGACCAGGAAGCGTGAAGGAGTTCTTCGCGTTCTTGTAAGCGAGTTGAGCGATGCTTTCGAGAATCGCTACAGCTTGTTTTTTGCTGAGCTCATTCTTTTCAGCGATGGCAGCAGCGACTTGGGATTTGGTGAGGGCTTTGGACATAGTAGGTATTTGTTGGGTGCAGTATTGCGGGTTTATTTATTAGCGATGTGTGCGAATAAAACCAGCGAAAAATAAAGGTATTTTACATGGGGGGTGCGGGACGGACCAGCGGGGTGTAGCCCCGACTTGCGCTTACTCAATTTAGTGTCATCAGTATTGGAGAGTTTACCCCTCCGCCCTTCACCATGAAAATTGATTTCTTGATCGCTCTGCTGGTCGCAATTTTTTTGCCCAGCTCGATGCTCGCTCAGGCAGAAATTACCTATCGCGGTGAACCCGCTTTTGGTCCTCTGAAATTTGTCCAGCCTCTCGGCCTCGTCTCAGTCCCAGGCCGAAAAGATGAACTTTTAGTCCTCGAAAAGTGCGGCCAAATCCAACGCGTAAAATTAAGAGAATCTGACGCAGAAAAAACGCAGATTCTGGACGTCAGTAAGCCGAGCGATGGTGTATTTGAGCAGGGTGGCGAGTGCGGTTTGCTCGGAGCGGCCCTCCATCCCCAACTCGATAAAAATCCCTATCTCTTTGTATATTATAGTCTTAAGATTAAAGGAAAACTCCATCAGCGCCTATCAAGATTCAAATTAGCCGATATTTCATCGCTCAAAGTATCTAAGGAGTCTGAACAGCCCGTGATTACTCAATTAGACTCAGCCAGTAACCATAATGGGGGCGATTTACACTTCGGTCCGGATGGCTACTTATATATAAGCTGTGGCGATGGAGGTCAGGCCGATGATCGGCTTAAAAACTCCGGGGATATCATGAAAGGTTTTCATGGAGCCATCTACCGTATCGACGTCGATAAACGCCCAGGCAACCTGACCCCTAACAGCCACCCATCGGTAATCGTGGATGCCCAGGGTGGGGCGTTTTATGCGGTGCCGTCCGACAACCCTTTTGTGGCCGCCACCACCTGTCGGGGGGTGAAATTAGACCCCTCCAAGGTCCGAACCGAGACCTGGGCTATCGGCCTCCGCAACGCCTGGCGCTTCAGTTTCGATCCCCCTACGGGTCGAATCTTCACCGGTGACGTCGGCCAAAACCTCTACGAGGAAATCGATATCATCGTCCCCGGAGGCGATTATGGATGGAGCGATCGCGAAGGCTCGCGCACGTTTAATCAAGCTACGAAGAAAGTTTATTCCGAAAAAAATAAACCGAATCCAAATTCTGGATACATCGAACCGATTCACGATTATGAACACAAGGAAGGTATTTCAGTAACGGGTGGATGTGTTTATCGCGGCGAAACCATTCCTTCTTTGAAGGGTGCATATATTTTTGCGGATTACGGACGCGGTTGGTTGAAGGCCCTACGTGAAGTCGACGGAGTTTGGACGGATGAATTTTTATGCAATGATGTGACGGTGACAGGTTTTGGTTTTGATCCACGCAATGGTGATATTCTTTATACGTCACTCGGCTTGGGCGAAGTGCGTCGCCTCACCGTTTCTAAGAAAAAATAAATGAGACTCTCTCGACGGAACTTTCTCGCGCAATCGGCGCTGTTATTTTCAGCGGCCGCTTACCGTCCGTCATTTATGCTAGCGCAAGCCAATCCCCCTGTGCTTAAACCGACCTTTCATTTTTTCACCAAGCCCTTCGTCGGTTTGTCCTACCAGGAAATTGCGAAACACGTTGCCGCGCTTGGTTATGATGGGGTGGAAGTGCCGATTCGAAAAAAAGAAATTCGCGAAGGGGCTGATGTGATCGATGAAATACCTAAGATGGTGGAGGCTTACCGAAATGAGAAATTAGACGTGGTGACTTTAACGACGGACATCATTGATGTAAGTAAGGCGAGCCGCACCGAAGAAATTTTACGCGCTGCCCAAAAATGCGGAGTGAAACGTTTTCGCATGGGCTGGTATCGTTACGACAACACCAAACCTATTTGGTCACAGCTGGATTCTTTCCGTTCAAAATTTCACGACGTCGTCACCCTTGCTAAAGAAATCGGTATTCAACCCATTTACCAAAATCACTCAGGCGCGAAAATGGCCGGGGCAGGAATTTGGGATATCGCTCTCTTAATGAAGGACTATCCGCTCAGTGAGGTCGCTTGGGCTTTTGATATGATGCACGCGAAAGTCGAAGGCGGCCTTTCTTGGCCGACTGAATTTGCCCTCGCCAGCGATCGCTTGGGTGTCGTCCACTTTAAAAATTACGTTTGGGAAAATAACGTCCCTCGCTCCGTTTCTCTGGCGACAGGCCTCGTCAATAAAGAGTCAGTCGATGTCCTCAAAAAGAAGGGTTATGTCGGCCCCTGTCTTATTCATATCGAATATTTAAAGGGTGATATTCAACAGGCCGACTTCTTAGCGAATGTGATTAAAGCGTCAAAGGACGATTTAGTCACTCTGCAGAACTGGTGGAAATAATTTTTAACCTTGTTTGCTCTTTATCCTGCCAGTATTTAAATCCTTAATCAGTCACCCCATAAATTTATGTTAAGATTTTCACTCTTATTTTTAGCAGCAACCGCGTCGTGTGCGGATTTTAAATTTTATGAACCGAAGGAGGGTGGTGATGTTGCCCTCAATCTTTTCCAGATACCTGAAGGAATGGAACTCACATTGTGGGCACGCTCTCCGATGCTCGCAAATCCTACCAATTTTGATATCGATGCGCAGGGACGCGTTTGGGTGACGGAAGGTGTTAATTATCGTCAATATAATGTCGGCGGTAAACGTCGCCCCGAAGGTGATCGTGTGGTAATCTTGAGTGATACTAAAGGAACTGGTCGGGCTGATACGGTGCAAACTTTTGTGCAAGACCCCAGCTGGTCTTCGCCCCTCGGCATTGCGGTGCTCGACAACGTTATCATCGTTTCACATGCGCCGGACTTAATTAAATTCACCGACGTCAACCGCGATGGAAAATTTGATCCGGCTGTCGATAAGCGAGAAGTTTTACTCGCGGGCTTTGGCGGACAAGATCACGACCACTCACTTCACGCGGTCACCTTCGGTCCCGACGGCAAACTCTACT
>JBBAUU010000099.1:0-5832 GCA_040398065.1 Opitutales bacterium
ATTCGTGCCTGCCGTGAGCTAGGCATCAAGACCGTTGCCGTTTACTCTCAAGCCGACGAACAGTCGATGCACGTTCAGTTAGCTGACGAGGCCGTGTGTATCGGACCTGCACCGAGCAAAGATTCCTACCTCCGCGAGGATCGTATTATTTCTGCAGCTGAGATTACTAACGTCGACGCCATTCACCCAGGCTACGGATTTTTATCCGAACGCGCGGGCTTCGCGGAAAAGTGTGCGTCTGCTAATATTAAATTTATTGGTCCCCGTCCTGAAGCGATTCGGATGATGGGTGACAAAGCCGTGGCTCGTCAAACCGCTGCTAAATATAAGGTTCCGACGGTTCCTGGCACTGATGGTCCCGTGGATAATCAACGTGAAGCGGTTAAAGAAGCTCAGCGGATTGGTTTTCCTGTCATCATTAAAGCCGTCGCTGGTGGTGGCGGAAAAGGGATGCGCATTGTGCATAATGCTGCTGCTTTCGGTAAAGAATTTGAAGCCGCCCGGGCTGAAGCCGAAAAAGCTTTTGGTAATGGTTCGGTTTATATTGAAAAATATATCGAACAACCTCGTCACATTGAGTTTCAAATGTTGGCCGATGAACACGGCAAAGTGATTCACCTCGGAGAGCGCGATTGCTCAGTGCAACGTCGCCACCAAAAACTCATTGAAGAATCACCCTCTCCTTTCCTCACCCCAAAACTGCGTGAAGAAATGGGCAAAGTAGCCGTGCGCTTAACAGAATCGATTGGTTACCACAATGCGGGTACTATCGAGTTCCTGGTCGATAAAAACGGAAAGTTCTACTTCATGGAAATGAATACCCGTATTCAAGTTGAACACGGCGTAACTGAAGAAGTCACCGACATCGATTTAGTGCGTCGCCAAATTTTAATCGCTTGTGGAGAAAAGCTAGAGCTCAACCAGAAAGATATTAAAATTACTGGCCACGCGATTGAGTGTCGAATCAACGCCGAAGATCCTGCCCGTAACTTCGCGCCAAGCCCCGGTACAATCGGACTTTATTACACTCCGGGCGGTCACGGCGTGCGCGTAGACTCCCACTGCTACTCGGGTTATACCATTCCGCCGACTTACGATTCCATGGTGGCTAAACTTATCTCGGTCGGCGCCAACCGTCAGAAAGCTCTCGACCGTATGCACCGCGCATTAGGTGAATACATTATCCGCGGTATCCATACCACTATTCCCGTTTGTCGTTCGATCATGAAAGATCCCGTGTTCCGCCAAGGCGGTGCGACCACCAAGTATCTGGAAGATTTCTTTGAACGCACTCCTAAGGAACTCTGGTCAGCTTCGCCGCTGAGTTGAGGCCTAAGGAAAAGATCGCCATGAGCTCTCGCTCACCTCTCCGCAGCACTGAAACCAAAAAACTGCGGACGGGTGGCGACTATCTAGATTTTGCCAATCGCTTATTGCACGCCAAGGGGGTCGCCCACGGCCAAGGCTTTCTCAATGAGCAAGAAGAGTCGCTGACTCTGATGTCAGCCGCCACAGGCCTAGCCTGGGAAAAACTACCTCAATGTTTTAAGCGCGAACTAACGGAAAAAGAGCGAGGTCGTTTTGTCGAATTACTCGATCGACGTATTTTGGAACGGATACCGACTGCTTATCTCATTGGAGAAGCTTGGCTGGGTGGATTAAAATTCAAGGTAGATGAACGCGTGATTATTCCACGGTCTTACTTTGTGGAACTGATTCCCGAAATTATTCCACAGTGGCTCCCGCCTGTTAAAACCATCAAGCGCGTTGCCGATATCTGTACGGGTTCGGGCTGCCTCGCTATCTTACTAGCCAAATATTTTCCGAGTGCTGAGGTAGATGCGACGGATCTTTCGGGCGAAGCACTCGAGGTTGCAAAAATTAATGTTAAGAAACACCGCTTAGAAAAACGCGTGAAGCTATTTAAGACCGACACCATGACCGCGCTGATGTCGGGTAAAAATTACGATCTGATTATTAGTAATCCACCTTACGAACCAGAGGCGGTTTATAAAAAACTTCCCGAAGAATTTAAAAAGGAACCCAAGATGTCTTTAGTCTCGGAAAAAGACGGACTCGGCGTGATTCGTAAGTTACTCAAACAAGCGGCGAAGAAATTAAATCCGTCGGGTGTTTTACTCATTGAAGTAGGCGGATTGCGTAAAGCCATGCATAAGCATTGGCCGAAGTTGCCGATGGTTTGGTTGGCCACGCAAGATGGACTGGATTGCGTGTGCTTAATCGCAGCCCGTGACTTACAAAAAATAAAGTAAGTTCACCAAGCGCGCGGAGCCACGGCGGTTTCTAATTTTTCCTGCGTAGCCTGGGGAAGTTTCGGAAAGAAATTTAATCCGGTTAAAGTTTCGATGCGTCGGATACTGACGACATAACGAGTCAACTCTGGGTCTCTCCATTTTTCTTCATGGGGAACCAAATAGGCGATAGCGCGGATGCCCTTTTTTTTGTTTTCATATTCGGAAATCACCATCCAGAATTCGTCAGGCACAGGAATTCGGCCAATCATTCTTGGCTGAGCACTGTAAACGGGACCAACTTGTACCCAAACTTCACCGTAGCGCTGCACGTAGCGTTTTACGATGCGCTGTTCGATGTCTTTCCACAGTCCAGCATTCAACGCATGCAATTGCGGAACAATGTTAGAGAGAAAGAAAGTTTCTTTTTGTGCTTCGGCACCGTAACAAACAGAGATGGCATAATTGGGAGTGAGGTGACCACGATCATAACCCGAGCGGACATATTCATCGGTGGACACTTTAGCTGAAGTTCTCGTATCGACATAAAATGAGGAAGGTCGCGGCAGGTGAACATCTTGATACGGAAAAACGCGGTAGGACGACCAACGTGCGGTGGGCACGGTATCGTCGTAGCCCACCGAATACCCCTTATTCACTAAATGCTTAAGGCCTGATTTATCTGCGGGCTCGCCATAGGGAGCGAAAGCCTGGGCATCGGGCTCGGGAGCTGGCACCACGTCACCGGTGATCACAATCGTTTGGTCTACAACCTGATCTAAAACCCGAATTACACTATCGGGCGTAGTTTGATCTTCTCTTACTTTATCAACGACATCGATAGCCCGCTGCTCGATAGCAATCTTCTGCGGTGGGTCGGAAAATAGGTAAACTCCGAGGATTATAAAAATTAACCCTAATGAAATTAAAAGAACCCAACCTAAAAATTTTAAAATCTTACTCATTTATTTTCGAAGGTAATAGCACTGCCACAACCAGTGGATTAACAAGACTAAGAATAGAATCTTTAAAAGTACACTGCGGTTATTTTCGGAGATCACTAAGCGAAGTCGTAAGTGGTCTCGGCGAAGCCAAAAAACGGCGGAATAAATCGTCCAAATAAACCCCAGCAAATAGAGGGTGAAAACCCCTGGGTTGTATTTAAAGGCCGACCAAAAATCGAGGTGGCTTAGTTCACGAGCGCAGCGGGTGGCGCCACAACCTAAACAAGGGATACCGGTAAAATTAAAGAATAGGCACCCTGGTGAAGTTCCCCCGAGGGCAAAAAATATAAAAGCAAAAATATTGAAGCCGATAAAAACTAAGGGCCAAACGAGCTCGTGATTCGTCTCACCAGGGAAAGCGGGCCTGCGAACTAATCGAACCATTATAAACTATTTTAGAATACTGCTCCTGCTATTGCGCCAGCAGCGCCTGCTAAAACGCAACAGCAGCAAAAACTGACGATACCCCATAAGAACCATACACCAAAAACCTTAAACGGGCTTACTTTTAAAACTGCGGCGGTAGCTCGGCAGGAAATAATAATCGAAGGAATAACGGAGAGGGCTACTAAAAGGATATATATTTTATAAGGAGCCGTAAGAAGAATCAGGGCGGAGACTACATTCACGGCGGAGAGACTGATAACCAAAGCTACCACCGTTTGTTCGAGGGTTACATTTTCTCTAAATAATTTTAACCCCAACCAGAGAAAAACTCCGAAGAGAGCGATAAAGAACGGATAGAAAATAGTATAACAAATCACTCCGGCCCAAGCGAAGGCGACCGGGGGCTGGGCTTGAGTTTCAAGTTGATGAATGAAATCCGCAAACTTAACAGAATCTATAGACAACAAAATTTCTGAAATATTTAGATTAATATCACTCGAGTGCATTTGTCCAAAAATACTGAACGGTGCTAAAAGTAAGGCGGTGATATAGGCGAAGGCGATGTACGGTTTAAAACCAAAAGCACCCGAAGCAAAGGTGGCGTAAGGACTGAGAATCGCACCCTTGATAGTTTCAAAATAACTTCCGAGAGAGGGTGATTTTTCCCAAGGGACAGTAAGAGAAATGTTATTCGATTGAGGAATAACGTCGGGCGGAACAGCTGATATCACTCCGGCAAACTCACTCCACTGAGCGAGCATCACCCAAGTGGACATCCCTTCACGCCAGGCGAGATCAGTCATTAAAAATCTTCCGCTTTGGAGACCCGTGATAACCTCTGCTACGGAAAATACTCCGAGCGATGAAGAATCGCGAGCGACGTGAATTTGCATAATTTATTTATGCGAAAATGCGATGAAGTCGACAAGCCCAACCTGTGGTTGGGTATTGTTCGATAAAGTGGTGAGGAGGGCGGGGCTCGAACCCGCGACCCGCAGCTTAGAAGGCTGCTGCTCTAATCCAACTGAGCTACCCCCTCATTCCGACAAACCTAGGCGGCTGCCAGAGATTGGGCAAGCCGTCAGAAAATTAACAAATCAAATCTCTAAATTGGCTGAAATCAGCCGAAAGTCCGCTGGGCATACCCTTATTAATTACCGAAACAGCGTCATGGGAGTGCAATGACTCTAAGTGTGAGCAAGCGATAACGAAGTCGCGCACCCGTAAGTCGCGATCGAATTGTTCATAAATCACACGCGCGGCGTCTTCAACAAACTTAGAATAAGCACCGTTTAATTCAGCGAAAGCCTGTTCATCTTCGCGTTTCACCATGACCTGAGTCTCGGTGTGAATCGCGGCGAGGCAAAGTTCCTGCATATCTTCGATAAATAAACTCTTAGCCGGAGAAACCTCAGCAACCACACGGGCCTTGGAGCGTTGCGAGTGAGGAATACCGTAAACCTCGCGTTCTTCGCGGGCGTGTTCGGTTAATTCAGCCGAACAAGGACAAGCTGATGAGTAAACGAAATCTAAATGGATATAGCGACGAACGCGGTCGAGGTCATCGATGGTTCCTTCTAACACCGCGCGGTAATACTGCCAACCTTCGAGGCCCGAGCGCAGTGATTTTTGTAAAATAGGGTAACGCAGTTCGACTAAGATTCGTGCACGGCTGCAATCGAGGTCTTTCTTATAACGAATTAAAATCTCTTCGAGTAATTCATGCGAGAGCACGCGGTCTTTAAATTCGTAGAACGTGCGCATGATGCGGGACATGTTGATACCCTTGCGATCAGCAGCGAGGGAAACGGTACCCGTGATGGTGCATTCCAGCGGGATTGGTTTACCATCGCGAGCAGCGACTAACATCGGCAGACGGAAACCAGAAATACCAACGTGCTGAATGGGGACGTTGGCGCCTTGGATTTGTGAGGCGTCTTTATTCTGCATATCAGGCAAGGTTGCCCGATAAACGTCATCGGCCTTAAAATTCTTATCGTAACTGCGTGAGAGATCACGGCTAGACAAGGGTGACTTGGGTCGACGAGTCATAGTTTAAAGTTTAAGGTTTTAGCGAGATTAGCAAATGAGCTACGAAATTTTTCTCTGCACTGGAGCCACCTGCCGGATTTGAACCGGCGACATTCTCATTACGAATGAGATGCTCTACCAGCTGAGCTAAGGTGGCG
>JBBAUU010000100.1:0-5794 GCA_040398065.1 Opitutales bacterium
GTTACCGATGCGCTGAATCAAGCCGATTGACTGATAAGTATAGGCTTTGGCGAGTGCGTCGTAGTTGATGGTTAGCAGAGCGGAGAAGGTGGAATTCAGTTTAACTTCACCCATAATCCAGAGCTGTTTGGCAGGGTCGGCTCCTTGTTTCAATTCGAACCAGCCGACGGATGCTTTCCAGAAATCGCCTGAATTAAAAGCGATGGATTGTAGTGACTCAACATTGCCCCCGTCGTTCTTAGCGTAACGAGAATAGGAATCAATCGTGACCCAGTTAGCGGGTGTTAAACGGATATGAGTTTGAACATCTGAATCCGTTTTGCCGAGTGATTCATCCGCATTCGACCAGTCTTTGGTAATATCAAAGCGGGCTAATTCACGTGTGCCCATTTCGGTATCACGCGTGGCTAAAGTGTTTCTAAATCCGACTCGGCCGACTTGGGTGGCAGTGTTTACTCCGGCATCAGGGCGATCGGCGAGATCTAGTTCGCGGAAGGCTGAAAAGGCTACATCACGTTCCGAAAGTGGAATTTTACCGATGGCGTGATCAGCACCAGGTAAATAGCGATATTGGATAAATGGACGAAACGCGTGACGCATTCCGTTGATCGACCAGTGATCAGCTTTTAAATTCCATGAACCCGTGGCCAGGCCTTCCACATCGAAACCGACTTGTCCGACAGCTTTGGAAACACTGCCGGTATTGGTTAAATTAGATGACCATGAAGTAGCCCGCGCGCCGACCACAGGTTTAAAGGTAAGATAATTACGGACGGTTAAAGGATAAGTAACACCGTAGTAAGCATCGTAACGTGCGGTCGACCAAGCCTCGGTGGCGCCTGTTTCGGTGGTGAAATTGGGTAAGGGTAGGGCCGCTGAGGGACGCTCGGACAGATAAGAAGCCGAGACAAACGCACGGTGATTGAACGGTGTTCCCGTAATCGCTCTCTCCGTTAAATCATAACGTAGCTCCGGTAATTTTTCGGCAACGTCTTGATAATTGTCGGCTTTAGCAATCACCGTCGCCGAGAGATAGCCTTGTCCCCAAGGCTTGGTGACTTCGAAGCTCGCTTGCGGAAGACCGATGTCGGCGATTTCTCGCGGACGGAAGGAGCGAATAAAATTAGGATCCGAGGTGAGATAAAATTGCCCTGCGAAATCAAAATTATTGGTGGTGTGACCGTTAATATTTGCGATAAGAAAACCCCGATTCGCATCAGGCGTGCGGCCATAAATATCGTTCTCCAAGGCATTACTATCATGGATGTATCCCGATTTTAAATCTCCCCGCCAAACGGCTCCGTCCTTGGTCGTTTTGCTGCTATCGAAACGCAGGGCTGGACCAATCAGAAAGCCCGATTTGCTGTAATAATCGAGCAATGCGCCGACCCAGAGGGACTTGCTTTGTCGGACTAAAGTAGTGGTGCGGAGGTAGCGACCTTGGGCTTCTTGTGAGCCCGAATTGAGTTCAACATCGTAAGGAATATCTCGATAACCTTCTTGTCCGTAATAGGGTAAGTAAAAGAAAGGAATACCAGCGAGATGGGGCACGACTCCTCTAAAGGTTAACCAATCTTCCTTGTCAGTGTAGTGAGCTTCACGGATTTTTAAATTCATCCCATAAGCGTGCGGTTCATTATTCCACATGCGCACACCTTTCATGGTGCGTTCGCCGTCTTGAATGCGAATTTCTTCAGCCGTGAAATAAGTTGGGTTGCGGCCGAGTTTAACATTATACGCGACGACTAAATCAATTTTAGGATTCATGGTCACGCGTTCGCCCATGATGCGTAAATTTTTTGTGGTATAAACTACATCGCCTTCTGCATCGATAATTCCTGTCTCGGAATTGAACGAGATTTTTTTGGCAGCAAGGTGAGCACCATTCGCTTCCACGCTGGCATCTACGGCGACGAGAACTTTTCCATTCTCTTCGTAAGTAAAACTTTCCCCTTGGACGTTGGAGTTCTTAGCAATCTCGGGTACGACTTTTGTTGTCGAGTCCGCCGCCATGACTGCGATGCTGCAGAAAAGGAAGGCAAGGAGTGGGCTGAGGGTTCGACCAGGCATTTGCTCCAGACTTGGCGATTAGGGCATTCTCTCAAGTATTTTCGGGCAATGAGCGCTTGCGGGCATACGATTGTCGTGGATTATCGCCCTATGCACCTAAGCCAAGTTGAGCTAACTCGCCTCGTTGAGGGCAAGGAAAGCTCCCCTCATAGCTTTTTAGGGCTACATTTATTATCACAGGGGGGGTACGTGGTCAGGGCATTATTACCCGGGGCCACCACCTGTGAACTGATTAAGGAGGGGGAAACTAAGAGTATCCCCATGAAGAAAATTCATTCCTTGGGTATTTTTGAGGAAGAAATTAAATCGAAAGCCTCTTTTCGGTATCAATTCAAAGTTACTTACCCGGAAAAAATTACTCACCTCATCGACGATCCTTACCGTTTTCTGCCGACCCTGTCCGAGCCAGATTTATTTTTAATCGGTAAAGGAGATGACCATAAAGTTTATCACAAACTAGGTTCTCACCTGGCGACGATTGATGGAATCAAAGGCGTTCGCTTCGCGGTCTGGGCTCCGTCCGCTCGTCGCGTTTCCCTAGTGGGTAATCATAATTTCTGGAATGGTCGTGCCCATCCGATGCGTCTTTTGGGCTCTTCGGGGATTTGGGAAATTTTTATCCCAGGTCTCACCGCGGGTGCTTGTTACAAATATGAGATCCTCGGTCCCGCTGACGAAACTCCCTTTTTAAAAACCGATCCCTACGCCCTAAGTTTTGAATCTCCCCCGCACCACGCGGCCGTGGTTTGTGATTTATCGACGTTTGAATGGAAGGACTCGGAGTGGATGAAAAAAAGAAGCCAACAGCCTTCTCGCCAACAGCCTGTATCCATTTACGAAGTTCACTTGGGTTCATGGCGTCGCGTGCCCGAAGATAATAATCGCCCTTTAAATTATCGAGAATTGGGTCAACAGCTGGCCGAATACTGTAATCGACTTGGCTTTACGCATGTGGAATTAATGCCGCCCACCGAGCACCCGTTTGACGGCTCGTGGGGGTATCAAGTAACCGGATTCTACGCCCCGACGCATCGTTTTGGTTCACCCTTAGATTTCATGACGCTCGTCGATACCTTACACCGTGCCAATATCGGTGTGATTATGGACTGGGTTCCAGCGCACTTCCCTAAAGATACTTTCGCTCTCGCGCAATTTGATGGTACGCATTTGTACGAACACGCTGATCCGCGCCTTGGCGAACATCAAGATTGGGGCACGCTTATTTTTAATTATGGACGCCACGAAGTTCGCGGATTTCTGGTGGGCTCAGCGCTTTCGTGGTTAGAACTCTTTCACATCGACGGCTTGCGCGTGGATGCGGTCGCTTCGATGTTGTACTTAGACTATTCGAGAAAAAATGGTGAGTGGCTTCCTAATCAACACGGCGGACGAGAAAATTTAGCGGCGATTGAGTTTTTAAAACAAACCAATGCGCTGGTGCATCTTTATCATCCCGGCGCTATCACCATCGCCGAAGAATCTACTTCATATCCGAAGCTCACTCACGCCATTCCCGAAGACGGCGTGGATTTTGATTATAAATGGAATATGGGCTGGATGCACGATAGCCTGAACTACTTTAAAGAGGATCCGCTTTACCGAAAATATCATCATAACAAACTCACGTTTGGGATGCTCTACCATTGGTCCGAAGCGTTTATTCAATCCTTTTCCCACGACGAAGTGGTGCACGGTAAAGGTTCACTCATGGGCAAAATGGGTGGGGGAGATTTTCATAATAAAGCCGCTAATCTTCGCTGCCTATTAGCCTTACAGTGGGCTTGGCCTGGTAAAAAATCTTTATTTATGGGATGTGAGTTCGGCCAAATCGCCGAATGGAGTCACTCGCGCTCCCTCGATTGGCATCTTTTACAATACCCCCTTCACGAAGGCATTCAAAAATTAGTCGCCGACTTAAACGCTCTTTATAAAAAAGATAAGACTATCGCGGAAAGAGATTTTGATGCGCAAGGTTTTAACTGGGTGCATGCCGATGACGGTGATCAGAGTGTCCTTATTTTTGAACGACATGGTTATGATTGCTCCTGGGTTGTCGTGGGTAATTTCACACCCGTTGAACGCACTTACCGATTTGGCGTTCCGTGTCCGGGTAAGTGGGAAGAAGCGATTAATACCGACTCCAGTTATTACGCCGGTCGAGGTAATGGTAATCTGGGTGGCGTCAGTGCAGAAAAAATCCCTGCCCATGGCCGCCCACAGTCCATTGAAGTTTGCTTACCCGGACTTTCCGTTGTCATTTTTAGACAGCAAACAAGGGGTTAAACATGATACCGCGCTCCGAAACATTTCGTAAACTGGTCGAGTCCGACCCCAGCAATCCGCTCTTCCGTTTTTCGTTGGGCCAAGCTCTTATTCAGGAAAATAATTTTCCAGCGGCGGTAGAACATTTGCAGAAAGCTGCTGAAAGTAAGGCCGATTGGATGATGCCCCGTATTCTTATCGGAAAAACTTATTTGCATTTAGGACAAAAAAATTTAGCCCAAGTTGCCTTTCACGAGGCACTTAAACTTGCCGTAGCTCAAGGCCACGAGGAACCCGAAGCCGAACTTCGCCAACTACTTTCCACACTTTAATTCAGATGCAAATCTCCCTTCTCTTTAAACTCCTTCCCTCTATTGATTTAGCGATGGCCGCGGTCGCGTGGTTAATTTATTTTTGTACGTATCCTGATTTCGCACGCTGGCGCAGTGAGAACTTTCGCGAACATCACCAGAGTTACACCAGTCGCGTCGGCTGGGTGGTCGGTCCATTGCTTTTCTTACAAATCGTCGGACATTTTCTTGCGTGGCGAAACGGCGCCTCGGTGACGGGTTTTGTTTTAGTCGTTCTAACCTGGGTTTTTACGGCGCTCTGGTCCATTCCCGCGCACCGTCGATTACAACAAGAAGGCTATAATCTAGAGGTTATTAATCACCTAACGCGTACGCATATTGTCCGCACATTAATCTGGTCCGGGTTAGCTATTTACTCGTTAAAAAACGCGCTAGGTTGACACTCGCTAGTGAATAAAAGATTTCTTATTCGTGTCCAGTACGTCCCACCCAGTAAATAAATCAGCTTCTCGGATTACTGCGTTACGTCGTTTCTTAGGATTCGTCGGCCCAGGATTTTTAGTCGCGGTGGGTTATATGGATCCTGGTAATTGGGCGACAGACTTAGCGGGTGGTTCGCAATTTGGTTACGCTTTATTGTGGGTAATCTTATTGGCGAACTTGATGGCCATACTTTTTCAGCATCTTTGTGTACGCTTACAGGTGGCCACCGGACAAGACCTCGCTCAGGCCTGTCGTTCGCGCTATTCACCCCTCGTTTCAAAGTTTCTTTGGATCTCGGCGCAAATTGCCATCATCGCAATGGATCTCGCTGAGTTGCTTGGCTCTGCGATTGCGTTACAATTACTCTTCGGGATTCCACTGATTATTGGCTCACTGATTACTGCTTTAGATGTGCTCGTCCTGTTGGCTTTGACTCGTCTGGGCTACCGCTGGCTGGAATCGGTTGTGGCGGTCTTGGTCTTAACTATTGCCCTATGTATTGGGGCTCAACTGCTGATTGCTAAGCCCGCTATTCACTCGGTTCTACAAGGGTTTATCCCCACGGGAGAAGTTTTCAAAAATTCAGGAATGCTCTTTATCGCCTTAGGTATTTTAGGGGCTACGGTCATGCCACATAATCTTTATCTGCACTCTTCAATAGTCGGCTC
>JBBAUU010000101.1:0-5740 GCA_040398065.1 Opitutales bacterium
CTCCCACTCAATCGTAGCTGGTGGCTTAGAGGAAACATCGTACACGACGCGGTTGATGCCCTTAACTTCATTAATAATTCGGGTAGAGGCGCGTTGTAAAACATCATAAGGCAAGCGTGCCCAATCGGCGGTCATCGCATCTGAAGAGGTAACTGCACGCAGTGCACAGACGTTATCATAAGTACGTCCATCGCCCATCACGCCTACACTACGCACTGGAAGGAAAACAGCGAAGGCCTGCCAAACTTTATTATAATTTCCGGACGTTCTTAATTCATTAATAAAAATATCATCAGCTTTACGAAGAATCTCTAGTCGCTCAGGAGTAATATCTCCGCAAATACGAACCGCCAAACCAGGACCCGGGAAGGGGTGACGCCAGACCATCTCTTTAGGTAAACCTAAGGCCTCACCCAAAGCTCTAACTTCATCCTTAAATAACTCACGCAGAGGCTCGAGGAGTTTTAATTTCATACGCTTAGGCAGGCCGCCAACGTTGTGGTGACTCTTAATCGTCACCGCTGGACCGCCACCTGGTGAAATTGATTCAATCACATCAGGATAAAGCGTACCTTGCGCTAAGAACTCAACTTTACCTTTTTTAGCTAAATCTTTTACGGAACGATCAAAGACGGCAATAAACTCACGTCCGATAATTTTACGTTTTTTCTCAGGATCTCTCACGCCTTTTAACTTTTTCAAAAAGATGGCCGACGCATCGACGACGCGAAGATCTACTTTAAATTTTCCGCGGAACATTTTTTCGACCTGTTGACGTTCACCCAAGCGAAGTAAGCCATTATCAACAAACACGCAGGTGAGTTGTTTACCGATAGCCTTTTGAATGAGGGCAGCAGCGACCGATGAATCAACGCCACCCGATAGACCTAAAATCACATGGGCGTCCCCTACCCGATTACGAATATCCTGAACGGCGGTTTCGACGTAATCACCCATCACCCAATTGGGCTTACATTTACAAATACGGAATAAAAAGTTTTTGATGATTTCTAAGCCGCGCTCTGAGTGAGCTACTTCTGGGTGGAATTGAATTCCGTAAAATCTTCGGCAAGAATCTTCAACGACGGCATTGTTAGAATTTTCTGTACCCGCGACTGCGTGAAAGCCTTTAGGCAGGCGTGTCACTTTATCACCGTGCGAATTCCAAACGCGTAAGGGCGATTTTAATCCGTGCAAGAGTTCGGACTTCTTCGGACGGAACGACAACATGCCGTGTCCGTATTCTCGATGCTGACTACTTGCCACTTGGCCGCCCAGCATCTCACCCATTAATTGCACGCCGTAACAAATACCGAGAACCGGTAATCCCATTTCAAAGATTTCGGATTGAGGACGTGGTGATCCTTTTGCTTTAACACTGGATGGTCCGCCTGAAAAAATAACGCCAATGACGCCATCCGCACGGAGGGTTTCAGCCGAGACATCGAACGCATAGATGCGGGAGTGAACGTTGCATTCACGGACGCGACGGGCGATGACCTTGGTGAGTTGTGAACCAAAATCAAGAATAGCGATGGACCGTTGATTCATAAAAAATGGTAGAGGTTAAAATTTAAGACGGGCGTTATTCCAGCCACACTGAGGACAGGAGGCCTCTTCTCGACGACGCGGGCGGACGTAGGTAAAACTGCAACGGGTGCAGGAAAAAACGGAGCTCAAGCGACGGTGATCCGAAAGCAATGCGTCGCGCCGGTCATACCAAAATTGCAGAAAGAAAAGTGCCCCAATAACCGCGGCGACGATACAGGCCAAAAAGACATCGAGGTCGATGGGCTGAAGCATGGTTGGAAATTAGGGGTTTTGATTAAAAAAGCGAGACGCGTCACTAGGAACAATGACGCGTCTCGTTAAGTTGATGTTTTGCTAGTACTTACGCTTTAGCGGCCGCAGCTTCTTCCTTAGCAACCTTGGGCTTACGTGCAGTTTTAGCCTTAGGGGTTAAAGCAGGAGCTTTGTCATCTTTACCGACTAATTCAATGAGGGCTGTTTCAGCAGCATCGCCCTTACGGACGTTCAGCTTGTAGATACGAGTGAAGCCACCGTTGCGGGTCATGAACTGCTTAACACGTTCTTTGAAAAGAAGGTTAGCAGCGGATTCATCGCGTAAGCGAGCCATGGCTAAACGATAGTAGTGCAACTTGACGCTCTTGTCAGCGGACTGTTCAGCCTTCTTGGCGAGCGTGATTAAACGTTCGGCGAAAGGACGGACAGCACGGGCGCGGGAGAGCGTGGTGGTGATACGAGCATTCTTGATGAGTGCTGCAGCCAAGTTGGCAACGAGTGAACGACGGTGGGCGGTTTTGACGCCGAGTACGTTATGATGTGAGCGGTGACGCATGTTCTAATTTCTCGATTAGGAGTTTACGCCTTTATCTAATAAGCGCTCATCAATTTTCTGTCCGAGAGACAGACCCAATTGCTCGAGCTTAGCTTTGATTTCGTTAAGGGACTTCTTACCGAAGTTGCGGTACTTGAGCATTTCCTGTTCGGACTTCATCGCGAGTTCACCAACCGTGTTGATGTTCGCGTTGTTCAAGCAGTTAGCGGCACGAACCGAAAGTTCGATTTCGTTAACCGACATGTTTAGTAATTTACGGAGGCGATTAGCTTCTTCGCTCACTTCGGATTTACCTGATTCGAATTCAACTGGATCAGTTGAAACGGTATCAAATACAGCGAGGTGGTGACGGAGGATGGCCGAGGCTTCTTTCAAAGCTTCGTCAGGAGTGATACGACCATCGGTCGAAATCTCTAAAACGAGCTTATCGTAGTCGGTCATTTGACCAACACGGGTGCTCTCCACTGCATACTTTACTAAAGTCACAGGAGAGAAAAGTGAATCAACAGGAATGGAACCGATGGACTGTTCGGCTTTTTTGTTTTCTTCAGCGGATGCCCAGCTGCGACCTACGCTTACTTCCACTTCAGCAGTGAAAGGACGTTTGCGGTCGATGGTGCAAATCACCGTGTCAGGATTTACCACTGAAACTGAACCAGTCTTGTTTTCGAAAACGATATCCGAAGCTTTAACCACTCCGGCTTTGTTAACGTCGATACGACCTTTGAAAGATTCGCGCTTATTCGCTTCCGTGCGAATACGAACTTTCTTAAGGTTGAGAACGATTTCGGTGACGTCTTCAACAACGCCATCGATTGGTTGAAACTCATGCTGCACTCCTTCGATCATCACTGCAGAAATTGCAGCGCCCTCGATAGAGCTGAGAAGCACGCGACGTAACGAATTGCCAATCGTGTGACCGAAACCGGTCTCGAAAGGCTCGGCGAAGTAGCGAGCGAAGGTGGGGGTGGCGGAGGATTCCTCTTTTTTGAGGCCCTTGGGTAGTTCGAATTTTCCGAGGCGCTTGGTCATGTCTTTTAGTAGTTGGTTGTTTTGGTTGGCGGTTGGATCAGCGGCTGTAGAATTCAACGATGATCTGAACATTGATGTCGCGTGATAGTTCTTCCTTTGCTGGCTCACGGACCATTTGTCCTTTGAGTTGTTCAGCAACGGTGACTAACCAAGCAGGAACAACACGACCTTGGCCTTCTTCAATGGCGCGGGTAGCGAGTTGTTTCGAAGAAGTGCGATCACGAATCTCAATTTCGTGTCCAGGGGCGACGGTGAAGCTAGCCACGTCTACTTTACGGCCGTCGATACGGACGTGTCCGTGGGAGACGAGCTGACGAGCAGCGGAGCGGGAGTTAGCAAAACCAAGACGGTAGACAACGTTGTCTAAACGAGTTTCGAGAATGCGGAGGAAATTATCACCAGCGACACCACCCATACGCTTAGCGCGTTCGAAGGATAAGCGGAACTGTTTTTCAGTCAGACCGTACATCATACGGAGTTTTTGTTTTTCATTAAGACCAACACCATACTCCGAAACTTTTCGGCGGGTGGTCTTACCGTGGATACCGGGTGGGTACGGACGGCGTTCCTCACCTTTAGAGGTGGGGAAGATATTTTGGCCAAAGCGACGATTCAGCTTGGTCGTGGGTCCAGTGTAACGAGACATGATTTATTATTTTTGGTATTTGTGGCGGATGATAGAACCCGCCCGGTTTGCCATAGCCGGACGGTAAGTCGAAAAATTAAACGCGGCGACGCTTAGGAGGGCGGCAACCGTTATGAGGAATTGGAGTCGTATCGAGAATCGATGTTACATTGAGTCCGAGAACTTGGAGCGCACGAATCGCACTGTCGCGACCCATACCTGGACCTTTAACACGAACCGAAACATCTTTTAAACCGTGAGCCATCGCCAACTTAGCGGCTTCTTGGCAAACGACTTGAGCGGCATACGCAGTAGATTTGCGAGAACCGCGGAATTGGTGACGACCAGCAGAACCCCAAGAGATCACGTTACCATTGGCATCCGTAATCGTAACCTTGGTGTTATTGAAGGTAGCTAAAATGTGGCAGATTCCAACGGTGATATTTTTGGAACCTTTGGCGCGACGAACCTTAATTTCTCCAACGTCTTCGCCTAATAATTCTTTCGCAGTAATTTCTTTGCGCTCTGGTGGGGTGGCTTCCGCTGCAACAGGTGCAACTACGTCAGGAGCTACCGCAGGGGCGGCCGCTTCAGGTGACGCAGCTTTGGGCTTACGTACTTTAGGAGTCTTGGGTGCTTCTTCGCTCATCGTAAAATTATATTAGAGATTTAAAAATTATTTGGAAGGAGCTGCCGCAACGCCGACGGTCTTACGCTTACCCTTACGAGTACGAGCGTTAGTACGTGTACGCTGACCACGAACTGGAAGTCCGCGGAAGTGGCGAAGTCCACGGTAACATTTTACCGCTTGGAGGCGCTTGAGATTTTGTGCGATATCGCGACGTAAATCACCTTCGCACTTGTATCCCATGCGAACGATGTACTCGACGATTTTATTTAATTGCTCTTCGGAAAGATTCGAAGCGCGCATGGCGGGATCAAAGCCGAGAGCTTCGCAAATTTCTGTGGCGCGGCGTGGGCCGATACCATAGATGTAGCGAAGCGAGTACTCTACTTTTTTGTTGTTGGGTATATCTACTCCGAGGATTCGTGGCATAGGGTCCGGGCTGTTTAGAAGGTGGGAAAGAGGTCGGAACTTGTGGGTTCTTGGGGGATTTGAAAGCAAAAAATTGAGTTAAGGTAAGGTTAGTATTTCCGCACCCTTTTCGGTCACCATCACGGTGTGCTCAAAATGGGCAGAAACCTTGCCATCTGCGGTCCTAGCCGTCCATCCATCGGCTCCCATAATGATCTTGGGTGAGCCTAAATTAACCATGGGTTCAATTGCTAAACACATACCAGCCAATAACTTAGGACCAGTACCTGCCTTGCCGAAGTTGGGGATTTGGGGCTCCTCGTGCATTTTTCGGCCTACGCCGTGGCCAACGAAGTCCCGGACGATGCCATACCCCCCTGGGCTAAGGGAGGCCTGGATGGCAGCCGAGATGTCTCCCACCCTATTTCCGGGTCGGACGGCGGCAATACCCGCATGAAGGGCTTTTTCGGTCTCAACACAGAGAGCTTTAGCTTCCGGGCTGACCTTGCCGACGGTGATGGTTCGAGCGTTATCGCCGATGAATCCATCGCGTCGAACGACGACATCTAAAGAAACTAAATCACCATCGCGAATAATTCGGCTGGGCGATCCGATACCGTGAACGACTTCATCGTTCAGAGAAATACAAACGTATCCGGGATAAGTTAAACCGCCGACAACATATCCG
>JBBAUU010000102.1:0-371 GCA_040398065.1 Opitutales bacterium
ATGGTGGTCTGACTAAAGCGTGCGCGATCCACCGAAGTGTTCGCACCGATTTCTACATCATCCTCAATCACCACGTTTCCAATTTGGGGAATGCGATGAATCTCTTGTCCGACCGGCTCGTAACCAAACCCATCCGAACCAATCACCACACCTGATTGAAAACGACAACGTGCACCGACGATGCAATAATCTGCAATCGTGACGCCTGATTTAAACCAGGAGCGTTGGCCGATGGAAACATGCGCGCCGATAAAACATTGTGCTTCGAGAACGACGCCTGGACCAATCGTAGAATTTTCTCCGACGACGCAGAGCGGTCCGACCGTTGCGGTAGAATCTACTTTCGCAGTTTTAGCGATGACCGCGGAGGC
>JBBAUU010000102.1:381-5706 GCA_040398065.1 Opitutales bacterium
CATGAATGCCGCTCGCTGGTTGAGGCCAGAGTTGTGACTCAAGCGCAGAACAGATGAGCGCTAAAGCGTACGAAGGTTTTTCAACGCGCAGATAAACTTGTTCGGCGTTCGGTTTTCCGGCGAAGTCGGCAGGAACTAAAATAACACCCGCTTTTGATGTCGCAACGGCGGTACTATATTTAGGATTTCCTAAAAAAGATAAGTCATCGCAACCTGCTTCTGCCAGGGAGGCGATGGCTTTAATGGGCGCGGTCCGCGAACCTTCGATAGCCGAAGCCGCCGTGATTTTGGCGAGTTCGGTGATCGTGAGGGTGAAGGACATTTACTAAATGAAGCGCCCCTGAAACTCAGGGGCGGTATTCATTATTTTTATTATTTAGCGGCAGGCTTTTCAGCTTCAGCAGCGGAACCTGATTTATAATTAGCATTCAAACCTTTGATCACTTCAGCAGTGATATCAAGTGAAGGATCAGCAGTGAAAGCAACGGCCTTAGGAATAATTAACTGTAAGTTTTTGGCTTTCGCGAGTTTGTCGGTTTCGAGACGGATGTCAGCGATGACATTTTGTTCTAACTGATTAGCGCGTTGTTGAATTTGTCCTTGGGCGCTTTGAGCGAATTGTTGGAACTCGTTGAGGCGCTGTTGGAGAGCTTCGCGTTTGACGTTGGCTTCAGTTAAGAGGCTCTTTTTTCCAGCTTCGTTTAAGATAGGATCGTTAGCGCGTTTAACGGTGCTGTCGAAATCGGCCTTGAGGGCGTCGATTTCTTTAGCGCGGTCATTTACCGCAGCACGGCTAGCTTCTAAGGACTTGTCGATGCCCGCTTTGATTTCGATAGCCTTGTTGTATTTGGCCATGATTTCAGCGACGTCGACGACGGCGACATTAGGAGCTGCAGCAAACACAGAAGTAGCTGCGAAGATGAGGAGAGCGCTAAGGGATTTCATATAAGGTGAGGTGACCTCCAAAGTGAGTATTTAACTCAGCTTTGGCAATCAAAAGACAGTGCCAAAACTGAAGTTAAATTTAGCTCCGCCACCGTTAACTTCCTGTCCATTTGCAGGATTTTTAGTGGTTTTAAGGGGAATACCAAAATCCAGTCGCATAATCGACCCACCGAGTAAAATGCGCATCCCTACACCCCAATCGGAATTGGCACCGGAAAGATTAAACTTGGTCTCCTCGCGATCCACGAAACCATAATCGTAGAAAGTCGCTAAGCGGAGGTTGTCGGCCACTTTAATGGTATACTCGGCCGAGAAAAATCCGTAGCTGAGACCACCCATCGGCTGATTGCCACCACCGGTTGAATTCAGATCCCAGGTATTAATCGTGCCGACATCATTATAATTAAAGCCGCGCATGTCGTAAGCACCGCCTAAATAGAAGCGTTCGTAGAAGGGCAACGAACCTCCCGCACCCGTGAGTAAACCCACTCGAGCGATGATGCCGAGGGTTTGTTCTGAAGTCGGGGAAACTAAAAACCACTTACCGGTTCTTAATTCTGAACGTAAATATTTTAAGTCACCACCGAGTCCGGCGATTTCTTCCGAAAGCGAAATACGCACGCCCTTGGTTGGGAAATTATATTCGTCGCGCGTATCTTTAACGAGCGAGAGCGTCACCGATGAAGTTATTTTAGGCTTTCCGTCTTCCGCGATTACATCTGCGGGAGCGGTCGATAAAACATTTCCAACAGAGGTACGACGTAAGTCATAAGCAGCGCGACCTTCGACCACGCCCCATAAGCGGCGACGGGCGTAAACACCAATGGCTTCATTAATCACGCTATAGTTACTCGACGCATAACCTGCGTAACGACGTTCGATTTTGTAACCGACAGCTAAATCGCGATCCCATAAGGAAGGCTCTTCGAATGAGTGTTCAATGGTACTCGAAACACTGCCGAGGGAGAGACGTAAACGGAATTTCTGTCCGCCGCCACGGTACCAACCTTCGGGATTCGTGTAATCGAAATTACCTTCAGAATACTCAACGAAACCAACCAATTGCTCAACGGTGCTATAACCTGCACCGAAACTGACGGAGCCCGTGGGACCTTCTTTCACAAGCACGCGCATGTCGCTCTGTCCAGGCACCGAGGTAGGTACGGGTGTGATGCGAACTTCTTCAAAGAATTGGGTGTTTTTAAGACGAGCTTCAGAAACGCGAGCACGTGCTAAGTCAAATACTTCGCCTGGGCTGAGTGCTAACTCGCGCGCAATGACTTTAGCGCGCGTCTTCGTGTTACCTTGGATATCGATGGCACGCACGGTGAAACGCATTCCTTCCGTCACCACAAAACTAACATCAATCACTCCGGTGTTTAAATTCGGGTTACGCTGCACATCCACATTCGCGTTTAAGTATCCCATCTGACCGTAGTACTCTTTAATTTTTTCCGCAGCCGTGTTCAGGGCTTCATTGGAAAAAGCTTCACCTTTAATAAAATGATCTACTTCGCTCTTGTAAGCACCGCGACGGAGGGAAGGCTCGACGATAATTCTTTGTAAGGAATCAGTGGTAAATGCTTTGTTCGTCTGTGCTAATTTATTTCCAGAAATAGAAACATTACCCACCGTGTAGCGACGGCCTTCGGTCACTTTATAAACAATATCAATCCAACCCTTGGCACTTTGACCGTCTTTGGATTTTTCTAAATTCTTGATTTTGCAGGCTTTTTCTGGGTCTTTTTCTTCGACTTTTACATCCAGAAATCCGCGCGAACGGTAAAAATCGATAATCGCGTTAACGTCTTTTTTATAATCCTCGGGGTCGAGTCGACCATTGCTCAACAACCAAGAGAATTTCCACCAGCGCCAATTCGAAGCTTTGAGTTCGGCACCTTCGATGACTTCGTTTTGCGAAAGTTGTTTCGCCCCTTCGATGGTGATGTTATCCACGCGCAAGTCGGCACTTTCGCGAATCACATAAGAAACGCAGACGCCGCCTGGAACTTTGTAGGTCTGAGCATCCACTATAGTGAATGGACGTTTTTTGCGAATTTCGTTTTGGAGTTTTACTTCCGCGCGACGGAGAGCCGCTTTGTCTAAAGGCTCACCCAATCTTAATCCATCGGCGTAACGATCATCGCTTTCTTTATCGAACATGCCATCGCCACCAATGTATTCAAATTTTGCAATGGTCGGACGAGGTTCGACGGTGACGACTAAATCAATCTGTCCTTTGTTAATATCTAACTCCGGCACGATCGCAACTTGGTCAAATTTTCCAGTACTATATAAAGCACGTACGGCATTCGCCGCGGCATCTTTGTTAAAGAGCTGTCCGGCACGGAGCGAAACATAACCCAAAACATATTGTTCGGAAACTGCATCCCCTTGCGACTTCACGCGCACGGAGCGAATGATGGGGTCGCTCATCGTCTCGACGCTTTGTCCGAGTAAAATTCCCGGAGCAAGGGCGAGAGTGAAGCACGCAGCTTTTAAGAAGCTACGGCGGACTTTGGTTTCATTCATCACGGGAGGTTTCTCGGGCAGGAGTATCGAAGCGTGTTAAGCCTGGATTCCATTGCAAGTTAATGTCGTGCGTAGGACCATTTCGGTTTTTAGCCACAATTAACTGTCGATGGTAACAGCCTGAACCGTCCGACGTTTCTGCATCCCCTTCTCCAGCGGCCTTGCTTTGCGAGGCCGAGGGCCGTGAAATGATCATCACAATATCGGCATCTTGCTCGATCGAGCCCGATTCGCGAAGGTCTGACATCTTAGGCTGACGGCCTTCATCTTCGGACTTACGATTGAGCTGAGCGAGCGCGATCACCGGAACATTAAACTCCTTCGCCATCGCCTTAATACTACGCGAGACTTCGGCAATTTGTTGTTCGCGTGGTAACGACGAATCCAGCCCATTAATCAGCTGAATGTAATCGATGACGATTAAATCTAATTTGCGTTGGGCATGCATGCGGCGGCACTTAGCGCGAATTTCTAAAATGGTTTGTCCGCCATTATCATCCACCGTGAGGGGCAGACCGCGGTACTCATTTGCGGCGGTGACTAAGTCGACCTGAGTCTGGTGATCGGGATGCGCCGAACGCAACTTCTGCATGTTCACACGAGCACGTGAGCATAATAAACGCAGCGCCAATTCGCGCGCTGGCATTTCTAGGGAGAATAATAAAACGTTGGCCGGAGCCTTGTTCGAGTTGGGCTTAGGGAACAACGCAGCCTCAATGAAATTAAGGGCAATCGACGTTTTACCCATACCTGGACGAGCTGCGACGATGACCATTTGGCCACCCTGGAAACCGAAAGTTAATTGGTCTAATTCAACGAATCCCGAAGGAATACCCTGCACCGAGCGACCATCACGAATGATGCGTTGCACCATCTCCATCGCTTCATCAATCGGCTTATCAATTTTCACCGCTGAGTCCGACACACGGTCTTCACTGATCTTAAAAAAGGCCTGCTCCACATCTTCGAGTAAGCGCTGAATATCATCCGAGTGCGCGTGCGCTTTTTCCACCGTCGTCACCGCGGTCGAAATCAAACAACGTAAAAAATGTTTCTCGCGGACGATTTGTAACCAGTGTGGAGCGTGCGCGGTAGACGCGACTAAACCCGTGAGTTCATTGATGTAAGTAGCTCCACCGGCCGACTCGAGTAAGCCCTCGCGACGCAGGCGATCCGTGACCGTGATTTCGTCGATTCCCGAATTCTCTTTCGAAAGTTTTTCGGCGGCCGCAAAAATATCTTGGTGCTTCGGATCAAAGAAATACTCCTTACCCACCTTCTCCGACTGGCAGCGCTGCATCGTCTCACCACCGTCGATCAGGATACTCGCAATCAAGCCACGCTCGGCGTCTAAATTATGCGGAGGCACACGATCTCCGTAATTGGGAGCCGACTCCTTACGGTTTCTTTTTTGATATTTTTCAGCCATGGACGAAATAGGGGAAAGTCCTTTGTATCACTTCCCCGCCCTAAACGGAGTCTCAAATCATCGCAGGTTACACGCACCCAAATGTGAATAAATTGAGGGTTAATTGTTACAATTATGCCAAAATTGCTACAGATTTGTATCGTGTCACATAATCGTCACAATCGCCTGAAATTTGGGAAGAACTTAGCCCCATCGAGGGCGTTATAATGGTGGCTAAAAACCTGTCTTTTCTTTCCATTATTTTGTGCTCTCCGCCCTATTCATTTTAGCTGTCGCTTCGCCTGTGGAAGAGCTCCCTGAAATCAAATTTCGAGCACTCAGTTTTAATGAACCTGTCATCGAATTGGCGATCGTCGATGCCAAGAAAGCGGAGGCCTATGCAAGTGCTTCTAAGGGTAGTGGAAATGATAAAAAAAACT
>JBBAUU010000103.1:0-5691 GCA_040398065.1 Opitutales bacterium
GTCTCATCTGCGTGGCATACACCGGTCACCCAGGCGGAAAAGAAGAGTCCGTCGTGGTCGAGGAATTTGCAGAATCGGCTGAAAATGCTGGCAATACCGTGCAAAAGATTGGTTATGCACCGCATCAGCCGAAGCCCTGGATATTAGTCGTGACGCGACGTTGATTATTACCCGCTAGGTGGTAATATTTTAATATGGAAATAACGTATACGGTTACGGGTATGCATTGTGGAGCCTGCGTTAAAAAAATTGAGGCACAGATCCGGCCATACGTTAAAGAAATTCAGGTAACGCTCCAGCCACCCCGTGCCGTCATAACAACCGAGTCAGCACTTAACCTTGATGAGTTAAATAATGAATTAAAGAAAATCGGAAAATATAGTTTCGCCGCAGAAAATGAATCTACCGACATACCGAACGGTGAAGTTAGGTCTTGGTTTAAAACCTACCTACCCATTCTTGTCATCGTATTAATGATTACCCTGGTATCTACTCAAAGCTGGCCAAATCGCGAAGCCATCATGTTAAATTTTATGGCCGGATTTTTTCTGGTCTTTGGTTCGTTCAAACTTTTCGACTTAGCTGGATTTAAATCAGCATTTTCTACTTATGATTTACTCGCCCGCGTTTGGTCGCCTTACGGCCTGATTTACCCGTTTCTCGAATTACTCCTCGGCTTTGCCTTTCTCTATAAATACCAAATCAACTTCGCACTCTGGGGATCGGTCGTACTGATGGGATTCGGTAGCTTAGGCGTGATTAACGCATTGCGACAAAATAAACAAATTCGGTGCGCCTGCCTAGGGACGAGCCTAAATTTACCCATGTCGACCATCACTTTAATCGAAGATTTAGTAATGGTAATTATGTCGGTAATGATGTTATTGAAGTAACCATTGTGACCACAATCACCCCACGAGTTATTTTAACAGGTGCGCATGGCCTCGTCGGACAAGCCGTGGGTGGTACTTTAATTCAAGATGGCTTCTCGGTATTTCCTTTAAAGTCCCGCCAACAAGGTCCGATGTCGATGGACGCCGCCGCGGGCTGGATTGATAATGATTTTTTAGAAAATGCGCACGCCGTTGTTCACCTTGCCGGTGAACCCATCGCGCAACGTTGGACCGATGCGAGTAAGAATCGCATTCTTCTCAGCCGAACCGAAAGCACCGCATTGCTCGCGGCGACTTTGGCCCAATTAAAAAATCCTCCCAAAGTATTCATTTCTATTTCTGGTATAAATCGTTACGGCTTCAACCGACCGAACGAAGTGTTGACCGAACAATCTAAAGTTTCGCGCGAAGGTTTTTTAGGCGAAGTCACCGAAGCTTGGGAAGCCGCAACCGCTCCCGCAAAGGAGGCAGGTATTCGGACCGTGCATCTGCGAACCGGTCTGGTGCTCGCAGCCTCGGGTGGCGCTCTCAAAACGATGCTCCCCGCATTTTTGGCCGGCTTGGGTGGCAGAATTGGGCCTGGCACCCAGCATATGAGTTGGATCCGACTTGGGGATTTAGCTGCTCTGATCTCTTGGGTTATCAAAAATGAGAAAATTGAGGGGGCGGTTAATGCCGTAGCTCCGAATCCCGTAACCCAATTGGCCTTTGCCGAAGAATTGGGCCGGGTGCTCAAGCGTCCCACATCCATCCCCATGCCGACTTGGCTCGTATCCACTTTATTTGGGCAAATGGGGTCCGAAACACTCTTAGCCGACCTCTCCATCATGCCCGAGGTCGCTCTAAAATCAGGTTTCAAATTTAATACGCCCGAACTCAAAGCCGCCCTAGTTAAAGCAATGAAGGAATGATTTTAGGTTGAGTTTAGAATAGTAAATTGAAATGTTAACTCAGTATGTCTCGTAAACATTCAGTTACTTTATCATGGGTATTAATGACGACCGTTCTTTTGTTTGTAGGTTGTGATGACAATAAGGACACCAATGCAAGAACGCCGGAGTTCGATGATCCAGAATTTCGGCAAGGTCACACTTACATAAAACAACATGAGACCCGTCGTGCACTCGAATGCTTCTTGCGAGTAATTGATAAACGCAATGGCGCAGCAGAGTCACACCTCGAAGCCGGCCGGATGTATATCGATTTAAAAGACCCGCTGCCCGCCATTTATCACTTCAACGAATACATCCGGTTGAAACCCAACTCCGACCAAAGTAAAATTGTTCGGCAGATGATTAAAACCGCCGATAAACTCTATCTCGAACAAATCCCAGGACGACCCATGGAGCCCGATGCCGCGGGTACGACTGATCAAAACTCTCAACTACAAAAATTAAGAGCTGAGAATGAAAGATTGAAACGCGAAGTCTCAGAACTCTCTCGAATTAATAAAGTCAGTGAAACCTCAACCAACAATTCCAATGCCACGACCAAGACTAAAACCGTGGCAACCAGCGCCAAGAGTTCGACTACTTATGTCATTAAGATGAATGATACGCTTTCATCCATCTCCAGAAAATTCTACGGTACCGATTTAAGAAAAACTGAAATTTATAACGCCAATAAAACTAAGATAAAAAATCCCTCGAAACTCGTGGTGGGCGTGACGATTGAAATTCCGCAGTAGTTATGCGCATTACCCGCATTCGCACGGTCGACTTTAGAAACTTAGTTTTTGCGGATGTAAATACGGACAACGATCACGTTTTCCTGACCGGCGATAACGGCCAAGGAAAAACCAATTTATTAGAAGCCGCGGGCTTGGTTTCCACCTTTCGTTCTTTTCGCACCAACGAAATTACCCCGCTCATTCGCAAGGACTGCAAAGAAGCACGCGTTCGACTCGATATCGTGGACGGCTCTGGCGAGCAGGTTGTCGAAATTCAATTAGCCAAAGGCTCACGTAAAGCGGTCGTGAATAATACTCCGGTGCGTTCGGTGTCCCAACACTTAGGACTTTTTCCCACCGTCGTTTTTTGCTCGGACGATTTACGATTAATTCGCGGACAACCTTCTAATCGTCGCCGCTGGCTGGATGCGGCCATTGGTAGTACCGACGGCGTTTATCTGAATGCTGTTCGCGATTACCAACGTGCCCTCGAAGGCAGAAATGCTTTATTAAAAATGGAGAGACCGTCCGACGACGAATTGCGCGCGTTTGAAAAAATCATGTTCTCCGCGGCAGTGATCATAAATCAAACTCGTGTCTCAGTAGTTCCTGAACTCGCAGAGACCTTGCGCGCAACGTGCACTCGCTCGGGTTTTCCCAACAAAGGGGCCGATCTCATTGTTCAAGCTGATAGTCCGATTGACTCACTGGCCGAGCTGTGGGAAAAAAATCGCCCCGCCGAAAAAATCACGGGGACCACCTTACGCGGACCACAGAAAGATGATTTTAACGTTCTCTTTGAAAATCAAGACGCTGCTGATTTTGCCTCCGAAGGTCAGCAAAGACTCCTCGTTTTAGCCCTTTGCTTAGGTCGATTAAAACGCGACGAACTCCGCACCCCCACCCCTCCCGTTATTCTGGCTGATGATGTCCTCGGAGAACTGGACGACACCCGTAGACGAGCATTTTGGCAGGAAGTAGGCGATTCTCATCAAGTAATTGCCACGGGAACCGTCCCACCCCCGTCCGGAAATTGGCTGACTTATAAAGTCAGCGAAGGAACCTATACCCGAGTTTGATTTTGGCGTTGTTTTATGGGCATCAGACCCCTTGGATAGGGGCATGACCGACTTTCTGCTCTACGCCGCCGTTGTCTTCTTATTTTTAGTCAGCATCCTTGTTGTACTCATCATCCTCATGCAGCGCCCAAGCGCCAACGCAGGAATGGGAGCCGCTCTCGGTGGCGGTGCCGCTGAAAGCGTTTTTGGTGGTGAATCTGCCAACGTCCTCACGAAAATGACGACGACCTTAACGGTCATTTTATTCGTTTTAAGTTTTGGCTTATACCTCGGTTTCGTTGCGCGTGAAAACAAAGGACCCAAAGCCCTCACGCCCGCACCGACCGTCACCGCTCCTGCTAAACCTGAACCGGTTAAGACTCCAGTGAGTGCGACTCCTGCGAGCCCGACAGCTGCACCAGCCGTACCGGTTGCCGCACCAGTCACTCCAGCCACGAATTCTGTAAGCACACCCGCTGCACCTGCTGAGCCTGTTAAGTCTGAACCTGTCCCAGCTGCACCCGCAGCCACGGGCACCAAACAGTAATCCGCAGTGTCACGACTCTTACTCAGCTTGCTCATCTGCTGGGTGGCTCTGTCATGCCCGACTGCGAGCTTGGCCCAAGGCAACTTTGATGATGACGGTTTTGCCCAATTAAACAGCCAAGAAAGCGATCAGGTCTTACAGCTTTTTCGACAGTCTAGAATCCCGGGTAATTTTTTTCTAAAGTTTAATATTATTCATAAACCACGCCAGGGTGAAAATAAAAAGCCCGTGGAAGGCGCCCTCTGGGCCGGCTGGGCCGACTTCGGACCGCAAGTGCGTGGCGAGATTTTTGATAACGATGGGCAAACTCAGCTGTCCTTTATCGCCGTTAAAAATTTCAAACAATCATCACTCTGGATTTCCAATAATTTGCAACCCGCCCAAGTCGGAAATTCAAACGAAGCGAGTGAGCCCATCGTACCTGGACTAATCCTGAGCGCTTTCGATATCAACCTACCCTTCACGCACTGGAAAGACACAAAATATACGGCGTCGCTAAGATCGCGTGGTCGGGGTGTGCATTTCTTCGAAGCAATAAATCCAACCCAAAGTGAACCTGCGAAAGTGGTGTATGGAATCGATCGCACCTACGGCGCGCTCACCGAAGCGACTTATTACAGTCAAACCGGAAAAATTACTCGAACGTTAAAAATTGAAGACTTTGCTAAAGTCGATGGCCAATGGATGGTCAGCACCTGCAGTATTCGCGATGAAACGACTCGGGATATCGATGTCTTTAAAATTACCGATGCCGCCGTCCGCATTAATTTACTCGAGAAAACTTTTACGCCAGAAACCTTAGTTGAAAAAGCTAAATTCCCCACTCCCGCCGAGTTAAAAAATCTCTAATCATGAGCGCATCCGCTTTGAAAATTACCCAGTTCTGCAACCTGGTGACTAATAATAAGAAAATTAAGGATTTTACCGGAGCAAATAATGGCCTGCAATTTCGCGGTAATCATAAAGTTCGCAAAGTCGGCGCCGCCGTCGATGCCGGTGCTAAAGTTTTTGAACAAGCGGCCCAACGTGGCGTGGATTATTTAATTGTTCACCACGGCATACATTGGTCGACCGTTTCGCCGAAAGCTGAAGTAAAAAAACTGCGACAAGCCGCACTGAAGAAAATCAAACTGTCACTCTACTCAAGTCACTTACCACTCGATGCTCATCCGGCGATCGGTAATAATGCTTTAATCGCCCAAGACCTCGGACTGAAAGTGGTGCGTTGGTTTGTCGACTTCGAAGGCCTGCCTATCGCTTGTATTTGTCGCGGTATCAGTCGTAAAAAATTAAGTCAGCGTTTAAAAAAGTCTTATCCGAAAACCTTTAAGGCGATTGAATTCGGATCCAAGAATCCCAAGTGGATTGCCATTCTCAGCGGCAGCGGACGCAGTGCACTGCCCTATTTGAAGTCTGAAAACTGCGACACACTCATCACGGGCGAACTTCGCGAAGAACATTTCAACGAAGCCCAAGAACAGGGATGGAATCTTTACCCTTGTGGACATTATGCGCCGGAAACCT
>JBBAUU010000104.1:0-5611 GCA_040398065.1 Opitutales bacterium
CGTATGCGTCTCATGGGTGCCGAAGTCCGCGGAGTCGAAGCAGGGCAGAGAACCCTAAAGGAGGCGGTCAATGAAGCGATGCGTGATTGGGTGACCAATGTCCGCGATACTCATTATATTTTAGGCACAGCTTACGGCGCTCACCCTTATCCGATGATGGTGCGTGATTTTCACCGCATTATCTCGATGGAATCTAAGCAGCAGATGTTACGTGCCGAAAATAAATTACCCGATCACGTCGTGGCCTGCGTGGGCGGTGGATCCAATGCAATTGGCTCTTTCTTTGAATATTTAGACGAACCTGAAGTTGAACTCATTGGCGTCGAAGCCGGTGGACGTGGGATTGTGGAAGGTCAACACGCCGCCCGATTTGCGGGTGGCCGTCTCGGTGTACTCCAAGGTTGCCTCACTCACATTTTACAAAACAGCGAAGGCCAAATCGAAGGTACGCATTCTGTGTCTGCAGGATTGGACTACGCAGCCGTTGGACCCGAGCACGCTTACTATCACGAAAGAGGACGAATCAAATTTGCTTACGCGACGGATGAAGAGTGTCTCGACGCGTTTAAATTACTGTCGAGCAAAGAGGGGATTATCCCCGCTCTAGAATCCAGTCACGCTCTGGCCTACGGTTGTAAGTTAGCTTCTGATAGTCCTAGAACATCTACCGTCTTAATTAATTTATCAGGTCGTGGGGATAAAGACGTGTGGAGTGCAGCTCGTGCGATGGGCGTTGAAATCAAACTTTAATTTATGTGCGCGGCATCCATGACAGGCTTTGGTCGGGCGGAACTTAAACTCGACGGAAAGTCCTACGCCATTGAAATTGCCTCGGTAAATCAAAAGAATTTGCAGATTTCGGTGTATGGTCCGGAGGAGTGGCCCACCCTAGAATCCGTGGTCAGCAACGCCATTCGCCAACACTTACATCGCGGTAAAGTGACTGTGCGAATTAACTCTGCCGATTTCTCAAATCGATCCGCAACAAACTGGGATGAAAACAATCTTCGATCTTTGTATGAAGAGTTTCAGGTTCTCGCTAAGAAATTAAACATCCCCGTTACACCTGATGCCAATTTACTTCTGAGTTTGAGTAATGCGCGTAGCAATAATCGTTCAAGCTTACCCTCGTTTGATGTTTGTGAAAAAGAAGTTTTATCAGCACTCGAGACTGCGGTTAAGCAACTCATGAAAATGCGTGAGGTTGAAGGAAATACTTTGGCGAAAGATTTAAAAGCCCGACTTATCAAAATTAATCAAAGTGTGGATGTCATGCAGGAGTCCGAAAAAGAAGCTCCCAAACGCCATCGCGATTTGATGCTCAAACGATTAAAAGAGATGGGTCTGGAATTAGATTTAGGCGACGAACGTGTGCTCAAGGAAATTGCGATTTGGGCGGATCGTTGTGACATCACCGAGGAAATCGTCAGGCTGAAAAGTCACCTTCAACAGTTTCAACAAGACTTAGAGGGTGATAAAAATGGTAGAAAATTAGACTTTCTAGTGCAGGAACTGCTTCGGGAGGCTAATACTGTGGGCAGTAAGGCATCGGAAATAGCCACAACTCGTGCCGTTTTAGAGGTAAAAACTGAAATTGAGAGAATTAGGGAACAGGTGCAACATCTTGAATAAACTTAGGCTAGGGTATTGCCATGACCCCTTTCCTTTGTCTTTCTCTATCAACACTTACTAGTTTTTATCCATGTCTGACAATCTTACAAAGCGGCAAATAGTCCTGAAAATTTTTACGGATAAAGGCTACCCACAAAAGCATATTCGCGACAGCGTTCAGCTAACCTTGGACGCGATCACTGAAGCCTTGCTCGCTGGTCGTGATGTTGAACTCCGTAACTTCGGTGTATTCCAAGTTCAGGTTCGTAAAAGTCGTATCGGTCGTAATCCCAATCGTCCCGAAACCGATGTCGTGATTCCCAAACGCGCCGTGATTAAATTTAAAGCCGGTAAAGAACTTAAAGCTAAATTGAAGTCTTATAATATTGATAAGACTGACACTAAGCCCGAGTAAGTTTTTATCCATGGCAGATATTCGCTCATTACCAGGTTTTAGAGAATTCTATCCTGAAGACAGAGCGATCCAAAATCATCTCTTCACGGTCTGGCGTCAGGCCTGCCGTCGCTACGGTTTTCGCGAATGGGAATCCCCTGTGCTCGAGCCTTTAGAACTCTTTACCGAAAAGTCGGGCGAGGAAATCGTTAAGCAGTTATTCAATTTTGAGGACAAAGGTGGCCGCCAGGTAAGTCTCCGTCCGGAGATGACTCCTTCGCTGGCTCGCATGGTCGGAGCTCGTGCCAATGGAATGCCTAAACCGATTCGTTGGTTTTCTATCGGTGAGAATTTCCGTTACGAAAAACCTCAGAAAGGACGACTCCGATCATTTTATCAGTTGAACGCCGATTTACTCGGTGAAGCGAGTGCGACGGCGGACGCTGAACTCATCGCACTTTGCGCTGATTGTTTATTAGGTTTTGGTCTGACCCAAAAAGATTTCTCGATTCGTATTTCTGACCGTCAACTTTGGTTTAAATTTTTAGAAAGCGAAAAAGTTCCCATTGAAAAAATCACAGCTGTCTTAGGCGTGGTTGATAAGTTAGAACGTTCCAGTCCTGGCGATTTACTAGAAGCCATGAAAGCCGTGCTTACGGGTACTGACTGTGATGCCTCCAAATTACTAGCATCGGTTAAAGCTTTCGCAGCCATTCGTTCACTGAATGAATTGGAAGCCATTGCCCAGAAGGATGCAGCGATGGCTGCACGATTGGTGGAATGGAAACAATTACTAGATTCTATTAAAGCCCTCGGTTTTGCGGAATGTGTATCGATTGATTTAACCATCGTCCGTGGTCTGGCTTATTATACAGGCTTTGTTTTCGAAGCTTTTGAAGTCGGTGCCGAAGCTCGTGCACTGGCCGGTGGCGGACGTTATGATACTTTAGTTAAGAAATTAGGCGGACCCGATTTGCCAGCTGCTGGTTTCGGTATGGGCGATGTTACCGTTCGCGATTTATTAGAATCTAAAAATCTTTTACCTAAATATTCTGACGGCCCGAACTTCTATGTGATGATTCTGGGTGATGATGCTCGCAATGTTGCTCTTGAGGATATCGCAGCACTTCGTCGCGCCGGCTTCCGGGTCGAATATAATTTACGCGACGGTAAATTCCCCAAATTAATTCAAAGTGCGGAAACCATCGGTGCTCAATACGCACTGGTTTACGGTGGTGAAGAAGTCGCTAAAGGAATTACCAAGGTAAGAAGTTTAACCGATCGCACCGAAGCGACCATTCCACGCACCGACATCATTCCTGCACTGCGCGCTGTATTAGAAGAAGGCATGCGTGCCATTCTTCCCTAAGCAATGAACGAACAGTCGCGCCAATATCGAAACATGGCGAAGACGGCGTCGTGGACGATGGTCTCGCGTATTTTAGGTTTAGTCCGTGACCAATTAATCGCAGCCTTTTTTGGTGCAGGCATTGTGGCCTCAGCTTTTTTATTCGCGTTTCAGATTCCTAATTTATTTCGCCGACTTTTGGGTGAAGGCGCTCTGACGGCGGCGACCGTTCCAGTCTTAGCAGCTAAAGCAAATGAAGGTGGCACCAAGGAATCCTACGCGTTCTTAAATTATATCGTTCGTCGAATGCTGCCATGGATGTTGGGCATAACCCTCGTGGGTATGGGCGGTGCGTTGCTTTGGTTTCTATTAGCAGCGAATGATCAACAAAGGTATGCGGCAGAACTTACCGCGTGGTGTATGCCCTACATGCCTTTAATTTGTATCGCGGCACTATTTACCTCGGCGGTCAATTTGAGTGGTCGATTCGGCTTAGCGGAAATTGCCTCCTCGGCACTCAACCTCTGTATGATTTTAGGTTTAGGTTTCTTTGGATACTATCTGGCTGATACTCCCATGGGTCAGGCGCGTTGGCTCTGTGCTGGCGCCGTCGCGGGTGGTGTTTTGCAATTGCTGATACCCATGTGGGGTTTGCAACAGGCCGGTTGGAAAAGTCATCCGGTGCATGCCGATGAAAAAGCCTGGAGTGCCTTAAGAATCGCATTCGTTCCGGCGGCGCTGGGTGCCGGTATTCTGCAGATCAATTTTTTAATTTCCCGAAGTCTCGCCTTCAACGTCGATGGAGCCGGTTTAACTTACTACTACATCGCGAATCGTATTGTGGAGTTACCCATCGGACTATTTTCCACGTCGATTGCCACCGTGATGTTTCCAGCGATGGCTACGGCTTTTGCGCAAAATAATTCTGATGCCCTTAGTCGAAACTACGCACGCGGTATGCGTTTGATTCTAGCCATCAATATAGCCGCTGCGGTTGGCTTCGTGGTTTTCTCCAGAGAAATTGTGCAAGTGCTTTTTGAATTTGGAAAATTCAAGTTGGAGGACTGTGAGAATACCCGCCTCGTGCTTTGTCTTTTCGCGTTAGCGATGCCATTCCATGCGATGATCTCGATGGTTACGCGGGCCTTGAATGTGATTGGTAATACCACGGCGACATTCCGAGTGGCTTTACAATCTGTCTCGGTCAACGTGGTCGCCTCAATCTTTGTCGTTTGGAAAGGTTATGGAATTGAGGGCTTAGCTTGTGCTAATGCCGTCGCGGCGATGATGCAGTATGTCTTATTGCGGATGGAGCTTAAAAAATCCGCCCCTTATGTTTTAGCGGAATCACTTTGGAAGCCCTGCGGACAAACGATCTTGGGGTCGCTGATTATGGGTGGGGTTGCGTACCAAATTTTTCATTTCGTCAATCCGCTGTTACATCGCTGGAATTTCCTGAATTCCAAAATCGCCTTATTCATTGCGATGAGTATCGCCGCGGCCATCGCCGCCACCGTCTACGCCGCCATTCTTTATTGGTGGAAGTATCCCGAGCGAGATATGCTAACGGATGCACTCCACAAAGTTAAGCATCGTCTGGGCATAAGGACCGACGCCTAAGTTACTTTTTACGGTACTTGAAATTCAGAGCGGCTAAGATGGCGACTGTTTCAGCATCGGCCTCGCCATTCACTTTAGAAGTTCGGAAGTGTCTTTGAAAAGCTTCGACGGTCGACTTGATGGTCTTAGCTTCAGAGTTTTCTGGTCGATATCCATAAGACTTAAACATTTCAAATAGTTCAGAATTACTTGGGATATTTTTAGTGTACAGAATTTTAAAACGGGCGACATCGGCATCATCGGGCCAGGCGCCGACGCCGCTTTCGGCAAGAAGTTTCCAAGGGAAGTTACTGCCTGGATCTACTTTACGACCAATCGCGATATCGGAATGCGCCAATACATTCGTCGCGGGAATATTGTGTCGTTTTATAATATCAAGAGACACACTGATCACTTTGGCGATTTGTGCTTTGGGATACAATTGTGTGTTACCATCGAGATTCACGATTTCGATCCCGATGGACGATTGATTCATACTTTTAATATTTAGCCATTTGCTTCGGCCGGCATGGGACGTGGAAAACTCTTCAGAAGCTAATTTGAAAACTCTGGGTACAGTTTCATCGCTCACCAAATAATGAATGCCGACCTTATGCTGAGGGTCTTTGCCTCTGAGGATCTCTAGGGCGGAGGGCAGG
>JBBAUU010000105.1:0-5586 GCA_040398065.1 Opitutales bacterium
GTGTTCGGAGCGCTCTTTCGGGTCGGCCAGTAAATCAGCTTCGAGTTTGCAATCGGCAGCTTCATCGACACCGCGTGGGCGAGTGCCAGCGATCGGACGAATTTCACAACGACGCTGGGTAAGGCGGACATTGACTTCGGGTGAGGCGCCTACGACGTCGAATCCTAATCCTGTTTCTATGACAAACATGTAGGGCGAAGGATTTACGTGTCTTAAGACACGGTAGAGGTCTAAAGGTTCCCCTTTGAATTCAACATCGGTTCGACGCGATAATACGACCTGAACGCAGTCGCCGGCTTTAATGTACTCTTGCGTACGTTGAACGGCTTTTTCGAAGTCTTGCTGGGTGACGTTGGATTTGCCGGTCGCAAAATCGTTGGACGTTGGAAGTTCGGCGGCGGCGGCTGCCGAAGGTCCAGTCACGACAGCTTTCAATATTTCTAACTCTTTTTTGGCAGCAGCGTAAGCTTCATCAGCTTTATCGGGTGAACTAATCCGTGCATTGACGATGAGTCGTAAGGTTTGTCGTGCGTTGTCGAAAGCGATTAAGCGATCCACGAGCATGAAGTGAATGATAGGAGTACCCGCTGGATCTTTTTTAGCACAGGGCACGCTCGGTTCGATGCGATGAATATATTCGTAACTTACCATGCCGACCATACCGCCGACAAAAGGGGGAAGGCCTGGAACTTTTGCGACGCGGAGGTTGGCTACTTCTTTCTTAACTAAATCGAGCGGATCTTTGGGCGTGGGAACCGTTTCTTTTTTGCCTGCACGAGAGACGATTTCGGTGCGATCATCGTAGGCCGTAATCGTGAGAGCGGGATTGGCACCGCAAAAGCTGTAACGTCCGATATGTTCACCTCCGGTGACGGATTCGAAAAGAAAACTCGAACCCAGTTTTCTGAGTCGGGCGTAAACGGAGACGGGCGTTTCGAGGTCAGCCATCAAATCCAGACACACGGGGATAATGTCAGCAGATTTTGCTAACTCCCTAAAAGTAGACTGGTCAGGCGTGATACTCACGATTTATGTATCATAGAGTATAAGATTACTTTTGGAAACATTATAGCGTCCAATCGCCCGACAATGTAACTATAAGTGTATTTAAAATCAGGGATTAGACTGCCAGCGACCCCAGAGAGACAGAGGTAATAAACGACCATTACCTTCTTGTTTGAGGGCAAGTTCACCAATATCGATTTTCCCGCCTAATCCTAGAGTACATTCCTCGATGAGGTTATGACACAAGATAGACGATGCATCGATGGTGTAGACTGTGAGAATGATAAATTTTGCCTGGGGAGATAAAAGTTCGCGACACGAGCGAAGGAGGGGAGCTAAATCGCGTTCGACTTTCCAAAACTCTCCGGTGGGTCCGCGACCAAAGGCTGGTGGATCCATTAAAATCGCTTCGTATTGATTGCCGCGTTTGATTTCACGTTTCACAAACGTCGGAGCATCTTCAATGATCCAACGAATCGGCTCTTCAGTCATTTTCGAGGCCTCTTGATTGCGTCGACCCCAAGCTACTGCCGGTTTGGAGGCATCGACGTGCGTAACGCTCCAGCCTGCTTTAGCGGCGATGAGTGACGCTGCGCCCGTGTAACCAAAAAGATTGAGTAAGCGTGGACGTGGATTGCTGGTCGATTTTTGTTCGGCCAACCATTTCCAGTGGGGAGACTGTTCGGCGAAAACTCCGAACTGCTTGGAGTTATCCATGAAGCGCAGTTGAAGTTTGATCTCACCAAATTTTGTTTCCCAATCGCGCGGACAGTTACCATTTAATTTCCAATGTCCTTCGCGTCCGCCTTCTTCGTGAATAGCGACAGCTTTGGACCATTCTGATTTAGGCAACGCCTGTTTCCACCAAGCTTTGGGCTCGCTGCGAATCATACGGACGCCGCCGATTTCTTCGAGTTTCAAGCCATCGCCTGAATCTAGAAGTCGGTGACCTTCCCATTGGCTGGTGAGAACATTGATATCCACGCCGCTACTGTGAGCAAATCTTCGCACGGAGGAAAGCCCGCTTTTGCTCGCCAACGAAATCTTTTATTTGCATTAGTTTAGCAATGTATCGTCTGTTAGCCAGCGCGCGATGGGAGACAAAGGCCTCGGGCCTGATTGCCTTATCGCACGATTGGGTGGAGTCGGCTTTACCTAAATTAGAACTCAATCCCCCGGCTAAAATAAGTCTGCTGGAGCGAGCCGATGCCCAAACCTGGGCCACACGTTCGGGTTATTGGATCGAGAACGGCCGCGTTCATTTCTTCGTTTGGAAACTCTTATGTCCAGATGTACGCGAGAACTCACTCTTTGTTTGCGGACCATTCAACGAGTGGGGTGCACTTAAAGATATGAGCGCTTGGTCGCTCCACGCAGTCTGTCTCTTAGGTGTCGAAGGTTATGAATTAAGCCTACCGGTTAAAGAGGTGATGGGAGATGAAGTCATCATGCCATTTAAATTCTATCGTGACGATGGACATTGGTTGGAGCCACCGCATGACGCCGACAATATTGAGAGAGACCAATACGGTAACCGTAATTTACAACTGAGTTTGGACCGCACCAATTTGCACGTTTTCCGTTTTCGCGCCGTTGATGCCGATCCGACCACTCGACCCGTCCGAGTTATTTTTGAACAAGATGACTTGGTTGAATTTTGTGAAATCTTAGCGTCCGATCCGCTCGATGTTTTAGAACCGCCTGGACCTTTTGGTGCAACGATTTCAGGTGGAAAAACCACTTTCCGAGTTTTTGCTCCACGCGCTCATGCGGTTTCAGTCGGCTACACGATTTCATCACCAGAATTAAAATCTCCGCAATCAGCTCGTTGTGAATTAAAGCCTGAAGGGCAGGGTGCTTGGGTGGGTGTGGTTGACACTGATCTCTCCAACTGTGCTTATTTATTAAATATTGATGGGCGGACGATGGCCGATCCGTGGGCTCGAAAAATGTCTCATGTTTATCCTGCGCCTCCGGTTTCTTTGGTCACCCCGAGAGATGAACTCATCGATTTGAACGATGGATTTAAAACGCCGGCCGTTGAAGACTGCGTTATTTTAGAAGTGCACCTCAAAGATTTATTTGGACTGATTGGTTTTTCGAAAAAACCTAATTTTACAAATGCCGCTGAATGGATTCGGAAAAATGGTGACTATTTTAAATCGCTCGGCGTCAACGCTGTCGAACTCCTACCTTGTACAGAATATGAACGCGGAGAGGTCACGGAATACCATTGGGGCTACATGCCGATTACTGCGTTTGCCCCTGCTACGGCTTATTCATCTGATGATACCGGAATTAATACGATTACGGAATTCCAGGATTTAGTCCGTGCCTTTCACGAGGTGGGTATCGCGGTGATTATGGATTTGGTTCTTAATCATTTTGGTAGTCCGAATAGTCTCATGCAAATCGATCAGTCCTACTATTTCCGGACCGACGTTCACGGCCAGCTCTCCAACTGGAGTGGCTGTGGTAATGATGTTCGAGCCGAAGCGCCGATGTTTAGACGCTTAGTTTTAAGCAGTCTCCATCATTGGACGGGTGTGTTGGGTGTCGATGGAGTACGTTTAGATTTAGCTGAATTATTAGGTACTCCTCTCTTACACGAAATTGAAGATGAATTTAGAATCAATCGTCCGCACAAAATTTTAATCGCCGAACCCTGGAGTTTTCGAGGTCACATTGCACGCGATTTAGATCACACCACTTGGACCTGTTGGGATGATGCATTTCGCGAGTTTTTACCGGCGTATGTAAGAGGCCACGCCCGAGCCGCAGATTTACTGCATCAAATCGCTGCCTGTGACTTTCGGCCTTCCGCACGTTTGCGTTATGCCCAGTCGCACGATGACATGGCCTGGATTGATCGCATTACCGAATGTATGAATTCTGATGCGCTTGATCCGATGCCGGCGGATATATTGCGCACACGGATGATGCACTTGATTTTACTGGTCTCAGCAGGTGTGCCGATGCTTTCTGCGGGCCAAGATTTTTTATTATCCAAGCGGGGCGTCTCTAACACTTGGCGTCGCGGTGATTTAAATTCTCTCGATGCACAAAGACTGAAACGTTTTCACTCGGAGCACGAATGGGTCGCCCAGTTAATAAAATTTAGACTCTCGTCGGCGGGAGCGGTGCTGCGTCCGCGCGAAGCCGTGTCGTGTGGTTGGATGAAGGTAACCCAGATTGACACTAAGGAAAGTTTTGTCGCGGTGTTGAATGCGGACGGCTTATTGGGCCCCGTAAAGGTGATGATCGCATGTAATCCGCACCATTCAGATGTTCAGCTCGCTCTGCCAATGGAATTAGGCTGGAAGCCAGTGGTCGTTTCGCCTCGTCCGGATTGTAAGTTAGCCCCCGATTCAATGCCAAAAATTGACCAAGGTGTGCTTACATTAGGTCCTTTGGGCTGTGGGCTTTGGGTTGTTGAGGCTTAATGTGTGTTCTCGCTTGCCATAAGGGCTCGGGAACTCTTTTAGATTCCTTTCTCGTATAACAAATATGGCAACCAAAGTAGCAATTAATGGATTCGGCCGCATCGGTCGTCTCGTATTCCGCGCCCTCGTTGAGCAGGGCCACCTCGGTAAGACTTTTGATGTCGTTGCCGTCGGTGATATTGTCCCCGCTGACAATCTCGCTTACCTCTTAAAGTATGACTCTACCCAGGGTCGCTTCAACGGTACTGTGACCTCGGAAAAATCTTCACCTGATAAGGCTGAAGACGATGTTCTCGTGGTTAACGGAAAAAAGATTTTAGTCGTATCCGCAAAATCACCTGCTGAATTGCCTTGGAAGGCTCTCGGCGTTGAAGTCGTGATTGAATCAACCGGTCTCTTCACTGAAGCCGCCAAAGCTAAGGGTCACCTCGATGCTGGTGCGAAGAAAGTCATCATCTCCGCTCCTGCGAAGGATGAAGATATCACCGTGGTTATCGGTGTTAACGACGACAAATACGAAGCTTCGAAGCACCATATCATTTCGAACGCTTCTTGCACAACCAACTGTTTAGCCCCTCTGGTTCACGTTTTACTTAAAGAAGGTTTCGGCGTTGCTGAAGGTCTCATGACTACGGTTCACGCTTACACTGCTACCCAAAAGACGGTCGACGGTCCTTCAAAGAAGGATTGGAAGGGTGGACGTACGGCTGCTCAAAACATCATTCCTTCAGCTACAGGTGCTGCTCGTGCGGTATCTTTAGTTTTACCTGAAGTTAAAGGTAAGCTCACCGGAATGGCTTTACGCGTACCTGTTCCTACAGTCTCCGTTGTCGACCTCACTGTTAAAACCGTGAAAGATACGAGCTTAGCAGAAATCAAAGCTGCTCTGAAGAAAGCTTCCGAAACTTACCTCAAAGGTATTCTCGCTTACACTGAAGACGAAGTCGTTTCATCTGACTTCATTCACGATAAACACTCGTCGATTTTCGATGCGGGTTCATCGATTGAGTTAAACAAGAACTTCTTCAAGCTCATCAGCTGGTACGACAACGAGTGGGGTTACTCCAACCGCGTGGTTGAACTCCTTGCTAAAGTTACCGCCAAACTGTAAGTTTTAAGTCGAAATGAACTAAGAAAG
>JBBAUU010000106.1:0-5584 GCA_040398065.1 Opitutales bacterium
TTACAGCATGCCCCAAGGTGCCCATAATGGGTTTTAATTTGAGCGCATGAGGTGGCGTATCTGATCCGAGCTTAACTCTTAGGGTAGCCGATTCACCTGTCTTATTGGTGTTCGTTGTCAGAGAAATAATTTTGTTACGACTTACTCGATCCCGTAAGTCCGATTCTTGCGACCAGGTTCCATAGGCTTCCGCTAAAATCGTGCGACCCGACCTTAAAGGCACGAAATCAATATAGGCCTGTAATGCGCCACCCAGATTTCCTTTTAAGAACTCCTCGGGAAATTTAAAACGCCAAACGCCAAAATCATCTGACACGGGATGTAAATGGATATAGTCGTTACGACCGGTATTCTGTTTTAAATGTAAGTGAACTTTTTGGGTATGAGATATTCCGATCTCGTAATCATAAAACAATTTACCGTCTGTTTTAACTAATCGGAGTTCGCCATCATTCTGATTAAATTTAATTTCAGCTTTTACCGGAAACTGTAAATCTTTCGGACTATAGAAATTAGCTTCCTCATTCACTCCACAGAACTCTAGGCCTTTATCTAAAACTGGCTGGTGGTCTACGTGTAACAACGCACAATGTGTATCCGGTAGTGATTTCAGCAGAATAAATAAGCCGAGTGCCAGAAAAGAAATTAAGATAAACTGTCGGCGTTTACTCATTTCGTGGGAGACACTTGATTTAACTTCAGGAAATAATCTGCCACGTCGACCGGATCAAATTGTGCGCCCTCTCGACGATGAATAATTCTACCTTCAGGACTGACGATAACAAGTGCGGCGTTATGGATAATAGTGCCGTCGGACTGGGTCGTCACGATACCAAACTGCCGCATCAGGTCCTTGATTTGATTCGCATCACCCGTCAGAAAATTATGACGGGCCGAATTAATACCATAACCAGCAGCGTAGGAATTCAATATTCCCGGCGAATCGTTCTGCGGATCAAAACTCACCGACACCAGTTTAACGTTCGCGAGTTGCGGTGACTTATCCAACTCCTCGGCCAATCGTTTCATACATTGAGTAGACGCCGGGCACATCAGTGCATTACGGCAACGCGTAAAGATAAAGTTAATCGCCAAGGGCTGACCCAGAAAATCTTTCTTGAACAAAAGTTTACCATTTTGATTCCACAGGGCCATCGGAGGCATTAAATCATTCGCGCCACGGGAGACGATGCGTCCGCGTTCAACAGTATCACGTCGCAAGGCATCCGTCACCTCAGCCACAAGACGTAACTCTTCGGGGTCGGCAGGAAAGATTAAGTCAGCACGAACCGCACCTTGATTTTGCACCAAGGTACACTTCACGATTTTTTGCGACCAGTTGATCGCAGCGTCACCTGGAAGTAGTTGGATTGTCTTAAGTTCTTTATTGGTCTGAAATTGAGCCGTGGATTGAGCGAGATCTACTGAAATAATTTTTCCTTCTAAGGTCTGAGCATTCAATCGATTCGTGATGAAAAATCCGATGAACAATAAGAAATATTTCATGAGTGCGTGGCGTCTTCTGCGATGAGTAGTTGAATCATGCCTTGTCTGACTCCATGGTGTGTAAGATAGAAGGCTTCAGCCTGAGTCAAATCGGCGAGCACACAAATCGTCAGTAATGCCGCTGGCATAATGTCCAGACGATCAGCCGGGATACCCTTTAACTGCTTTCGCTCATCGGACGTTAATTTACAGATGCGGTCCTTTAATTCGCGAATACGTAATACCGGGAGTCGACCCGACACCGGCGCCTCGCCCATGGCCTCGAGATAAAGTGCAATCGCCGTGAAGGCCCCACCCGCTCCAACGAGCAAAGAATCACGGGCTGCTTCATTCAACAAGGCATCTTTAAGTTGAGAACGAATAACTGCCTGAAAGCTTAATTGATGTTGTTCATCGATGACTCCGTCGGCTCTTGACTGTAGTTGAGACGTTAAACGCACGGAGCCCAGTGGATAACTTCGGGCAAAGGTACATTGTTTGCCGTGCAATTTACTGATCTCCAAACTTCCTCCACCTAAATCAAAGGCGAGGATGTTTCGGTAATTAGCATAGACGGGATCCACGCGTACGCCCTGCGCCGCTAAGCGTGCTTCGACTTCACCTGAGATGATGGTCAACGGCATGCCACAGAGTTCCATAATTTTAGCAGAGAACTCATCGCGATTCACGCACTCACGGACCGCACTCGTTCCCAGGAGAACAATCTTTTGTGCACCTTTATCTTGGGCGAATTTTACCAAACGAGCCACCGCCTGAGCGCCCAGTTCAATTTTATCGGGATGGAGTCTCACTGGGGTTTCCCCCGACGGAAAAAGTCTCACCGATTCGGTTGATCGACCCAGCTCTTTCAAGCCATGGCTATCAACCACGGTCACCTTGAGAGAGTTTGACCCAATATCAACGACTGCAAAAATAGCGTTATTCATTAGAAGCTGATCGCACCTTTGAATCCGCCAAAATAATGTACCTGAGCCTGGGATTCAAAATCTTTGGTTCTTACGGCCATGTAATAAGTAATGCTCGTGCGATAAATACTGGCGGTGGCACCGACGAGTAATTGTCCAACCACGGGTGTTCGAGTGACGTGCGCAGACTCTCTAAACGTCGTTCCATCCGTCGCGTAATTTTTGAATACAAACTCTAATTGTGCATCGGTGAAAAAATACGACGAAAAGGTCCGAGGATACAATCCGTCCGAATGGTAATTGGGATTATAGACACTACTGTGTCGAATCGTACCCTGCCCCCAAGTATCCTCGAGGTTCACGCCCCAGCGAAGCTGAGCGCCCAAAATCAACTCGGTACGAATCGTACCTAACTGAAATTGTCCACGGGCAATGAGATCCCTCATATTTCTTCCGGAATCATCCCAAATTAATTTTCGTTTAAATTCAGCATTAAGATTAACGACTGGCTCGCTGGGGATTTGCGTACCCCAGCCTTCGGGAACCGTTGAACCAATCAGCTGGTGAAATTTACTTTGGATAGTTTCAGCTCCTGAGGCGGGACCCGTAACGCCCACTTGCCCTTCAACCGTAATCTGGCAGTCCCTGCGGCCACCACGCTCCAGCACTTTACCATATCCATAAGTTAAATATAAAACACCCGAGTAGGGTTGATCATCATCTGGCGGAACAGCCAAATCAGTATTAAATGGCGTATTAATTTCTTGAGTGAGTGCCCAATAAAAGTTGGGGTCATTTTGAAAACTAATACGTAATCCCTGCGTGTAATAAATATCAGTACCCTTTACGCCAAATTTATCATTCTCTTCGCAAATAGTGACCAGTGGATGGAAGCCATCAGCATCCTGTGTTAGGCGCACGACCGGGCCCGAGGTTTCGGCAAGAACCACAGTCGAAAATACCAAATGAAACATCGCTCTGCGCATGGAATAGATAGTGAATCAAATCGACATTCACAGCCCGGGACAATGCCTTTCTGCTTGTTTAATGAGGGCTGCCCAAGTATCTGATTATCAGGATGTCAGAGAAATCAGCACGTCAGGCCAGCATTTCGACCGAAAACCAGACGGGAGGACTGACTATTATCAAAATTAGCGGCTCCTGGCGGATTGACCAGCCACTTCCTAGTCTAAATTTCAAGGGCGATCATGTTAAAATTATCAGTGATGGCCTCGGCGATTTCGACTCCGCACTCCCCGCCTGGATTCACCATAATTTTAAAAATATACGTGAGCTCGATTTGTCCGAACTTCCAATCCGTCTGCAATCCCTCGTTCGCCTAGCTGAAAAAAATACTCAGTGGAAATCGGAAGATGAAAAATCCAGTCTCCTCGAAAATTTTGGCGTCTGGGGAATCGAAAGTTACGGCTCGTGGGGTCGCGCCATGGACCATATCGGACAAACAAGTTTAGGATTACTGCGCACGCTCATTGGCCGAAGCAAAGTCAATTGGGCTGATTTTACTTTGCAGTTACAAACCTCCGGCGTGGACGCACTTCCGATCGTCGCCCTTCTCGGTTTCTTAACCGGACTCATCATGGCTTACGTGGGATTAATCCAGTTACGCCAAGTGGGTGCCACGGTTTATGTAGCTAATTTAGTCGCCCTCGCGATGACCCGCGAAATGGGAGCGCTGATGACGGGCGTGATTGCCTGTGGGCGAACCTCGACCTCTTTTGCGTCACAACTGGGTAGTATGAATGTCAGCCAAGAATCAGACGCGCTCCGTGCGCTGGGAATAAATCCCGTCGAGTACCTGGCCGTGCCACGCATTCTCGCGGTAACACTCATGGTGCCACTCTTGAGTCTCTTCGCCACCTTCGTCGGTATTTTCGGTGGTATGGTAGTAGCGTGTGCGGGGGACCTCAGTATCGATCAATATTTAAATCAGGTTATTAAAGCGATTACGTTCAAAAGTTTCTTAGTAGGTTTCATTAAATCATTCTTCTTCGCTTTCATCGCGGCATGGGCCGGCTGCTATCGTGGCTACGTAGCCCAACGTTCCGCTTTAGGCGTGGGCGATGCCGCCACTTCCGCCGCCGTTCTCGGTATCACCCTCATCATCATCGCTGACGCAATTTTCGCCGTCATCTTCAACTTATATAATTTTTAATTAATGGACGCCACTGCCCCCATTTTAAAATGCGATAAACTTTCCGTCGGCTACGGTGAGGTCAGCGTGATGAAAGATATTTCCTTCGCATTAGAACGCGGAAAAATTCTCGCGATTGTCGGACCCAGCGGTTGCGGTAAAAGTACACTCATGCGCGTGTTGGGCGGACTCGATGAACCAATGGCTGGAAGCTGCGAATTATTGGGTGTCGATTTAAGCCAAGCTGATAGTCGAGTACGTGAAGCCACTCTCCGCCGATCAGGCTTTCTTTTCCAAGGCTCTGCCCTCTTCTCCTCCTTAACACTTCGCGAAAACATCGAAATGCCGATGCGTGAGTTTTTAAAAATCTCTTCGAGTCAAATCCGCCAACTTGCTGAATATAAATTAGCCTGCGTAGGGCTATCCGATGCGATTGATAAACTGCCCTCCGAAATCAGCGGTGGTATGGCCAAACGCGCTGGTATCGCCCGCGCTATGGCGCTCGATCCAGAAATTTTATTTTTAGACGAACCGAGTGCGGGTTTGGATCCACTGACTTCGGAACGCTTAGACGATTTAATTCTTAAGGTTCGTGAGTCCTTCAATACTTCGATTGTCCTCGTGAGCCACGAAGTCCCCAGCATTTTACACACGGCTGACTATTGCGTTTACCTCGATTCCGACACCTCAACCATGGGCGCCTACGCCCCACCAAAAGACTTCCTTGACCCCAAGTCTCATGCTAAAGCACACTCTTTCTTCTCTCGAGTCGTCACCCCTAAATAATCATGCGTCGCAAGGCTAACAAATCTCTTATTGGCGCTTTTGTCGCAGGCGGAATTCTTTTATTTATCCTAGCGTTTATCCTGCTGGGTGCGGGGAGTCTTTCGGGTACGAAACCGACCGCCGTCAGCTACTTCCAAGATTCTGTCAGCGGACTGGATATCGGTGCACCGGTTAAATTCCGTGGCGTCACTATTGGAAAAGTTTCTCAAGTACTTTTGCGTACCGCTGCACAAGC
>JBBAUU010000107.1:0-5491 GCA_040398065.1 Opitutales bacterium
CTCCGTCAACGCGTCAGTGAGTTGGTAGAGCAAGAACCTAAACTCAATAACTGCTTCTTAGTTACCGACGACAAATTTGATAAATTCAGCATCGCTGGATTGGATCAAGTCGGCGAAATCCGCTTTATCCTGGATGGCTCGACCATCAAAAATCACGAAGAGCTTAAAGGTGTCGGATTTGGTACCCAATTCCTCATCGTCGAATACCGCGTGGGCGATAAACATATTGTAACTTGTCTCCTGCAAAAGCTGAAACGCCATCTCTCTAAGTATGAGTTGGCCAAGAAGCAGGGGCCTGAAGAACCCGAAATGCTCGTGAACATTCCCATGTTCTTCTTATCCCTTCGTGCCTACCTGCCTAAGGATTATATTATCAGCGACTCCGCGATCGAATCTTCTCGTTACTGTGTTACTTTTGAAGACATCGGCTCCGCCTTAACCGAATTACAGGCTCTCAGCATGATGCCTAAATTCCTTAGCGGTGAAGCGACGACCGAGGATTTTGATGTCTATGATATGTCAGCCGGACGCATGCAGTTCTACCGAAACCAGAACTTTAAGAAGAAGTGTATCCTGCATAATGGCAAAAAACATTTCATGAATCACCGCTTCATTATTAATAGCGAAAATTGTGAGACACGTTTACTTATACACGTGAAGTGGCTGCCGAAAGCTCGCAAACACCTGCTCGGCTTCGTCGAAGAATTCCCACGCTCCAAATAAAAAAAGGGGTCAGACACCATTAACGGTGCCTGACCCCATTAACAGGGTCAGACTACGCTGACGTAGTCTGACCCCTTATTTGAAAGTGGGGTGATTGAGGGGACTTGAACCCCCGACCCCCGGTACCACAAACCGGTGCTCTAACCAACTGAGCTACAACCACCATTCACCCTTAACGGGAAGGTATCCAATGCACGCAAATTGACCGCACCTGTCAATCTCTGACGAATTGATAGGTTTTCCGCACCCGCCCAGAAGTTTTTATCGTTTGTTCTTCCCCTTTCTCCGCATCACCGCCTTTCTATGTGTTAACAATGTCCACCTTTACCGAAATTGGCCTACCCGAGCCTGTCACACGCTCACTTGCCGATGCGGGTTATGTGAACCCCACACCGATCCAAGCCCAAGCCATCCCGATCATTCTCTCGGGTCGTGATCTCATTGGCGCCGCCCAAACAGGTACCGGAAAAACCGCCGCCTTCGCTTTACCAACCATCGCACGTCTTGGACCCGCCGCCGGCAAGCCTCGCTGCCTCGTCCTGGTTCCTACTCGCGAATTGGCCGTTCAAGTGGACGAAAATTTTCAGAAGTACGGAAAATACCTCGGTACTAAAACCGCTCTGCTCTACGGTGGAGTAGGGTACGGTGCTCAAGTGAAAGCACTCAACGATGGCGTTGATGTCGTCATTGCCACCCCAGGTCGTCTCCTCGATTTACACGAACAACAGATTCTCGATCTGAAATCCATCCAAGTAGTTATCTTAGATGAAGTGGATCGCATGCTCGACATGGGTTTCATTGAAGATGTCACACGCATCATCCGCTTCTGTCCTAAAGAACGTCAGACTTTACTTTTCTCCGCCACCGTCGATGAACGCATCGGCAAAATTGCTAACTGGGCACTGCGCGATCCTGTGACCATCGACGTTCGTACGGGCTCAACCGCCGCCGAAACGGTCGACCACGCAATCTACCCAGTCGATGTCTTCCAAAAATACGACCTCTTAATCGAACTCTTAAAGAAGAGTGAGTTTAAATCGGTTATCGTATTCACCAGAACCAAACGGGATGCGGATCGTATTACAGAATGGATTGAAGGTCACGGCACACCTGTCGCTACAATGCATGCAGACCGCTCGCAAACCGAACGTACCGAAGCCCTTAAAGGTTTTAAGTCAGGTAAGTATACTATTTTAGTCGCAACGGACATCGCTTCGCGCGGACTCGATATCACCGGCGTCACTCACGTTATCAATTACAACGTCCCTGAACACCCCGAGGATTATGTTCACCGTATTGGACGTACCGGACGTGCTACGGCTGAAGGTGAAGCCTTCACACTTTTCTCACCCGATGAATTGCACCATATGCAACAAATCGAACAGCTTTTAGGTCGTCCCATCGAGCGCCGTAAACTCGAAGGTTTTCGATATTTCTCTGAGCCCATCTTGACTCCGGGTGGCGCGAAGACAGCTGCGCCACGTAAGCGCAATCGATAAAGTGACTACCTCGGCTGATGTCTTGTGGATGCGTCAAGCACTCGAGATGGCACGCCGAGGGTGGGGCGCAACCCATCCTAATCCGATGGTGGGTGCACTCATTGTCGAAGACGATAAAGTAGTCGCTATCGGCTACCACGCGAAAGCCGGCGAAGCGCACGCTGAAGTCGTCGCTCTAAAAAGTTTAGGTCGAAAGCCAAAGCCCGACGCCACTCTTTACATCACACTCGAGCCTTGTTGCACACATGGCCGCACTCCGCCGTGCGTTGACGCCATCATCGCTTCAGGCATTCGACATGTGGTCGTGGGTGCCACAGATCCTAATCCCGCCCATGCTGGTAAAGGCCTCGATTTACTACGTCAAAACGGCATCACCGTTACCTCGGGTGTTTTGGCTGACGAAGCCAATGACCTGAATCTTATCTTCAATCATTGGATTACTCATCAGCGTCCGCTCATCGCTTTGAAGTTAGCTTCAACGGCCGACTTTCGATTAGTGCACGCCGAAAAAACAATCCGTACCATCTCGAATCAGTCATCCCGCACGGATGTTCATCAGTGGAGAAAACTTTTTCCAGCGATTGCCATCAGCGTAGATACATTGATAGCCGACAACCCAAGTCTCACTTCACGCATACCTAATAATGAGTCGTGTTCGACGCGCTTTGTTTTGGATCGTCACTTTAGGTCAGCCCAAAAAACTAACTCAGGCTTATTCCAGGATAAGTATCGTCATTTAACCATTGTCGTAGGCCTTAAGAAATCGGCTCAGGCTGATGGTTTACAGGCTTATGAATCGGCCGGAATAAAAGTCTGGTTAATCGATGGTGATGAAAATGATTTCCTAAAAAATTGGATTCAGCGCTGCACTATAGAAAAATTTGTTGGCGTTTATATTGAAGCCGGGCCGCGCTTAGCTTCGGTGATTCTTAAAAATAAAATCGCGGATTATTTCTTTCTCTATTTTGCGAAATCACAAAGCGGCGATCTCCAATCGCCGCCATGGACCGAATCGGGCATTCCAGAGCTGCGTGACAAGGTGACCACGACGTTTGAAAAAGACACCTTAACGCGTGGTTTTTTAATTTAGGTTAAGAAACCTTCTAGAAATTATTTTCAGTCACTAGGTGCCAATTAAGGCACTCTAGGGGCGGTTTTGGAGGGTAGGGGGTCCGCTTGCCCTTTTTGGCTCGACTTTTCAAGAAAAACTTTCATTAAGGGAAATCCGTATCCCTGCACGCTGGGGTTACAACCTAACCACCTAAATACAAAACACTTATGACTGACAAAATTGTAACACACCTACGCCGCGAAAAACCTACTTTCACGGCATTAATTGAGAAGAAGCGTGATGGGGGTGAGTTTACGGCCGATGAGATCCGTCAGATCGTTGACTCGATTATGGACGCAGAAATGCCTCCCGAGCAACAAGCGGCCTTAGCGATGGCTATTTTCTTCCGTCAAATGTCCGCCCAAGAAACAGCACAGCTCGCTGAAGAGCTTCGTCTGTCGGGTGACGTCATTGACCTCGCTCGTCTCTCCCAACCTAAGATCGCCAAGGTATCTACCGGTGGTGTAGGTGATAAGACCACTCTCGTTCTCGGACCTCTCGGCGCCGCCGCTGGTGTCATCATGCCTGGCATGAATGGTAAAGATGAAGAGTTCTGTATCTCGACTGTTGAAAAGCTTTCTTCGATTCCTGGTTTCCGCGGAAAAGTTTCGCTCGAAGAATTCCGTAAACAAATTGAACGCGTCGGTTGTGCCATCACTGAGCAATGTCCAGAAGTCGCTCCTGCGGACGATTTACTCTACGCTCTCCGTGAAAAAACCGGCACGATTCCATCTCTTCCTTTAATCACCGGAAGCATCCTTGCTAAGAAATTAGCCGAAGGCTGTGAAGGCCTAGTTATCGATGTAAAATGGGGTAATGGCTCATTTATTCGTGACCTCGAACAGGCTAAACAACTCGCTCGAATCATCACCCGTGTTGCACGTTCTCTGAATCGCAAGTGCGTTGCCTTAGTGACTGATGTGAATCAACCGCTCGGTGATTCTGTTGGCACAGGTTTAGAAATTCTTGAAGCCGTTCGCCTCCTTAAAGGTGAAGGTCCAGAAGATCTTCAAGACCTCGTTCTTAAATTAGGAATGGAAGTTGTCCGTCTCGCTGGCGTTGCTGGTTCAACACTCTCTGCAAAACAAACGGTTGAGAAACATCTTAAGGATGGTTCTGCACTCGAGAAGTTCAAAGCCATGGTTCGCGCTCAGGGTGGTAAGACCGATTGGATCGACGATCCTTCGAAATTCCCTCAAGCGAAATTCATTCGTAAATTACCTGCACCTAAGCGTGGTTATGTTCACACTATCGATGCCGGAAAAATCGCCCAAGGCGTTCGCATTTTAGCAACGATGAAGGACGGTACACTCGATCCTGCTGTAGGTGTAACCAATATTCAAAAGGTTGGTACTCAGGTTAAACAAGGTGAGCCGCTCATCATGATTCATTATAATGATGAAGCTAAAGTGGATCAGGCGTTGCCTTACTTCCGCGATGCTTACCGCCTGGCGCCTAAACGTCCGAACATTCCGCCACTCGTTGTTGAACGCGTTGCGTAAAACAAAAGGCCGTCACCCGACGGCCTTTTTTGTGTTTACCTAAATAAATCGGAATGAGTTCCGGTACGAACGAAGTGCACGTGGCTATCATTATCGGATAACGTGTATAATAGAATCCAGTCGGGCTCAATATGACAGTCACGGCTGCCTATAAAATCTCCGTGCAGTGGGTGGTCATGTAAAGAGTAGGGAAGAGGTGTGTTGCTGATTAAATAATCCATTACTTTTTGAAGCTTACCTAAATTCTTACCGCGTCTTTGGGCTAGACGAACATCACGTTTGAATTGATTGCTCCGACTGAACGTTCTCACATTTCTAAGTCTTTATAAAGATCAGCCCGAGTCCGATACTTTTTGCCCTTTTTAGATTTTAGAGCCGCAACGGTCTTAGCGTTAGGCAAGTGGACGGCAAAGGGCAGGGCTTTGTGCAATTGAATTTGACGATACAGTAGATGAATCGTCTCGGACGTGGTCAGGCCTAAGTCGGAAAGGATTTTCTCAGCCTCTCTTTTTAGTGCTGGTTCAAGTCGGGCGCGAACAACGGAAGTTTTAGACATAGGCTCAATGTAGCCCTTTTGTAGCCACAATGCAATATTCGGTTTCATCTCTTTTATTCCGATCTAGCTACTCTCATTAACAAACAGATTATATTAAGGT
>JBBAUU010000108.1:0-5338 GCA_040398065.1 Opitutales bacterium
GGTGTCGCGGCGATGTTTAGTTAAAAAATAAATATTACCTTTAATTTTAAATACCGATTCACAGTCATGCTTGAGTTCTGAATCAGGAAACTCTTTTTGATCGGGCCAAATAAATGGAATGGTTTTAACCTCGGCTATCTCCGGATTTTTAGCGGAAGGTTCTTTAAACAGATAGAGATTCAATTGACGGCGGTTGGAGATGTTATTTCCGACGTCTGCCACAATCATATTACCATCCGCATCTCCGGTCAGAGCTTCCCAGTCGTAATTTTTTGACCCTTTAATCGGGATCCCTTTAGCACCCCAGACCACCGTAGAACCATCGCTGCGAATCGGAATAATTTCTGTTTTGTTGCCCGAATCGGAAAGAGTCCAAAACACTCCAGGGTTTTGCTGACTAGCCCAAAGTGCCGAACATTCAGGAACTAATTTCTTATCTACTTTAGCGGATGCTTGCAGCTGAAAGGCGTCCATTTCTGGAACTTCACGAACGAACACCGGCACATCACCTCCCCATAAAGTGACTGCTAAGAATAAGTAGAGGGAGCCTAACCGCATCGGGATAATACTTTTAATAAAATCAAAATAGGCAACCTCGAGAATTACCCTTTGCTTTTAAACTAATTGAATCTAAACCTCACGTATGGCTCGAAAATCTTCGCGCGCGCTTTGGACAGCTCACCTTAAAGGCGGAGCACGCGTTGTCACATCGGCCAAACCATCAACGCGAACCAAAAAAGCCGTCGAGAAAAATTCACGACGCGGTGTTCGGGGGATTATTCTCGGAATCGATCCCTCCCTTCGCGGGACTGGTCTCGCCGTGATTGATTCTCGAACCGAGCCTTACCAATTATTGGCGAGTACCACGGTAAAAATTACGCCTAAGTTTAGTGCGATTGAATGCTTGGGTAAAATCGCTGAAGCGGTCGAAGGTATGACTGAGAAATTTAAGATAGATCAAGCAGCGATTGAAGAAACCATTTACGTGCAAAATTTTCGGACCGCCCAAGCCATGGGTGCCTCGCGTGGAGCTGCGCTCAGTATCCTCGCCCGACTGAATATCGAAGTTAAAGAGTACGCCCCAAAACGCATCAAGTTAGCTGTCACCGGCCACGGGAGTGCGAGCAAAGAACAGGTCGGCAAAATGATAAAATCTATTCTGAATCTTCGCAGTGAATTACCCTTGGACGAATCTGACGCTGCGGCGATTGCCCTTTGCCACGCGTTTACGGCGCGTGAGTAAATTATTCTTCGCTCACGACGAAGTTATCGGAGCGACCATTGGCCTGACTCCACCGCGCCATGAGTTCATCTAAACGCACCGGACGTACGTTTTGTTTAAGGTTATAAGCACCCGCCTCTAAGCATACTTTAAGTTGCTGCCAGACTTGTGAGTAGGATCGGCTGAAGCGCAGAGACTCGTCGCGCACCAGACTCGAAACATGGCAGCAGCCTCCGACGCCAGTCATTACAAATCGACCTGCCTTCAAGTCTTCCTCGGTCGAAGCCCGTAAATCAAATCGGCCATAGTGTAAGGCCGGAAAACGTTTAGCTAAGGTGGTGAGCGCTTGCTCGAGAGCGGGTGTATTTAAATCTGGGCGATGTAAGCAACGAGCGCCGTGGCCGTAACTTCCTGAAAGATTTAAGATAACTTTTTTTCCAGCGGGAATGACTTTATTTAAATCACGAGCATGACATTGAATGAATAATTCGGCACGCGAAACGGCAAACTCATCGAGCCAAATTAATTCTTCCAAGGTTTGCTCTCCATCACCCATCACGACGATATCATTCTTCTGCACGATGGCCATAATGTGTCCGTCGTCCTGTCCAGGATTTCTCCGCCAGACGATTTCAAACTCTAAACCACTGATAAATTTCTGTAGAATGAAATCTTCTTTAGCCTTACCGACCCAGCGATTGAGTTGCTCATCATTTTTAACATAACGCAGGCCGGCACCGTCTTCAGAAACCTCGGGTTTAAACACCAAGGGATATCCATGACAAATGGCGAAGGCTTGAGCTTCTTTTAATCGCTCTTCGAGTTTATCTTCCATCGATAAAGCGATATGCGGACAGCAGCGAGAATCGCGCTGGAATGGCCTTAGAAGGAGCGATTTAGCGTCACCGATAAATCCACCGATACGGCCAAAGGATGGATTCGCTGAGGCAAAAGCGGTCAGGCTGTGATGCCGCAAAGTTAAGAAAATAATGCCTACACGAATCGGAAAATAAACGATCCAACTTGGCCAAAGTGAAGGTTGTATGAAGCCGCGTACTTTCATCACAATCTGACGTCGACCGCGCCAAGTCAGTGCAGGTACTAACCAGTGAGTTAAAATATGTAATGCAACTAAGACTCCGACGATAATCCAAACCGCATTACTCTTAAAGTTGTGCAAGAGGCGCATACCATCATCGCCGAATTTATAACCGAGCCAAATCAGTGGAGGCGTCCAAATCAGCGCCGCCACCATGAGAAGTAGGCCCAAGCGCATTAAATCTAATTTCATAATACCCGCTGTGATGAACGTGGGTAAACGGCTGGCCGGAACAAATCGTGAACTGACGACCACCAACATTCCCTTCGGTGTAGAGAACCAACCGGCCCACTGATTCACTTTATGCTCTTTGATAATCCACTTAAAGGGTGCGCGACCCAGGGCCTGACGACCGAACACTCGTCCAATCATATACAGTGTCATATCTCCAATAAAAATCCCCACGAAACACGCCACGGTAGCGGACCAGAAATCGATGATACCTACAGAAACCATTAAGCCGGATGCCAAGCAGGTGGGATCTTCTGCGACAAACGTACAAACAATAATAAATAACAACAGCATCCAATAATGCATGCCGATGGCATTAGGAATGGGCGGATTTGAGGGAGGTAGAGGTGGACCTAGTTTTGGAAGATTCGTTGTGAAATCTACAATCTCACCGGCCACCGCTTCTTTCTGTTCAAAAACCACATCACGCCCACCGTGATAAACTTTCAAACGCGCACTCGGTATTAATTTTGCGGTGTAATGAGCTGCATCTACCGGCGTGAGTAAATCGCTATCTCCGTGAATAATTAATAACGGACGATTAAGCCCATCGATTAATCTTTTATTCTCCGATAAATCTGTATCGAAAACTGTTTTAGCATAATCACGATCCCAGGGTAGCAAATCCGCGGCACCGAAATTAGGGGTGAGCCGAGCTACACCCCAGAAGAATGCACCTTGAAATCCATAGACGATTTTATTGACCAGGGGATTTCCGAGTAGTTCAAAAGGTTGCACACCGGGAGCGGATAGCAGCGTGACCGATTCCACTCTATCGCGATGTAAATTAGTTAATTCCAGCGCCGCGACACCCCCGAGTCCTTGTCCTAATAAATGATATTTTTTAATTCCCTTTTTTTCGAGTAATGCGGCAACCACTTGAGCATTGGCTTCCATGGAGTGACTGGGAACATTTCCATAAGATGAAGCGAAGCCGGGGAGATAAGGTTCAACGACCGCAACTTTTCCTGACTTAGCAAGGTCCGCGCAAAATTGATTTGCTCGACTGTCCCAAGGTACGCGGTGGATATACACCAAAACGGGCTTATCACCGGCGCTATTGTTTTGGTCGAATCCGTAAAAGTTAGCGTGAATCGGAATTTGCTTTTCGGTCGGAATGACTCGGTCGTCTTTATAGTCAGAAGCCGGAACAAAAATCGGATTCTGACTGGACTGCTTTTCGACCGCACTGAAAATAGGAAAAGTGTTAGAGAGAATAACCAAGACTAAGTAGGTCACAGCGATCCACCATTTGGGGGGCACTCGCCGAAGATTTGCCTTACTTTGGTCAAAAGCCTGCATTGCGTTGATTCAACCTAACCCTGCAGAAGGTGCAAGGAGGGAAGATATTATTTAGTTAAGGGAAATTTATGGCTTCCTTTAATGGTCTTAAACCTCTTGTGTTTGGCTGTGGAAGCATCCGCCAAGGAACTGCCCGGCCTGCGGGTGACCATCGATAAGCTGGTTCACCATCGCGACCCCAACTTTCCACCCGAAACGCCCCACGCCTTCGTTTACTTTCTTACTATTAATAATATTTCATCCCATAGCGTTAAATTTTTCGGACGTAAATGGATCATCCGCCATCGCGATGGTTCGACGGAAGTGATTCAGGGCGATGGTATCGTCGGCCAAACTCCCACCATCCCGCCCGGCGAACAGTTTTCTTATAACAGCTATCATCTCACCGGCGAACCGGTCACCGCTGAAGGTGCCTTTCACGGTGAAACCGAAGACGGCGAACGCGTGTTTGTCCGCATCCCGTCCTTTGAAATGATTCCACCCTCTTCTAATATTTAATGAGAATAACAGATTTAAATTCCGGCCGCGAAATTGGAGCTAATTGCATGCTCGCTGAGTTTGGAGGACTCCGCTTCGTCATCGATTGCGGCATGCATCCCAAGCACGCCGGCAAACAAGCGCTCCCTCGTCTCGATCTCATCCCCGGAAATGTGGATGGCGTCATCCTCACCCACTGTCACTTAGATCACTTGGGTTCATTGCCACTCTTAGTTCGTCAGCACCCTGGCACACGCGTATTTACTTCCGCGGCATCAGCACTTTTCGCCCGAAGATTATTAGCTAATTCCGTGCAAGTCATGAAAAGACAGCGCGAAGAAACGGGCAATGTGGATCTACCTCTTTACGTCGAACAAGATATTGAACGCGTTGAACACGCTCTCACCGCCGTACCCATCGCTAACCCCAGAAAAATTGGGCAAGGCGGCGAAGAAATCACTCTCACTTTTCATCTCGCCGGACATGTGGCTGGTGCCGTGGGTCTCATGATTGAACACCGCAAGAAGCGTCACTTCTTTACCGGCGATGTTCACTTCCAAGCGCAACGCACCGTAGGCGGAGCCCAATTTCCACGTCAGCCCGTCGACACCTTGGTTATGGAATGTACGCGCGGAGCCACCACCACGATTCCTGATATTTCCCGCGGTAAAGAAGAGGCACGTTTAATCCGAGCCATCAATCGCGTCGTCGATAACGGCGGTTCCGTTCTGCTACCAGCTTTTGCTTTTGGTCGCATGCAGGAAATATTGAAATTATTAGACGAGAGTGCCGCGGACGGAAATTTAGTCGATGTGCCTATTTTCTGTTCTGGCTTGGGCATGGATCTTTGTGGCTACCTCGAAGAAGCGAGTAAGAAAACCAAACAGGTTAATTTCAGTCAGAAAGTTTTACGCGAACTCGGTGTCCAATCTTTATCACGTCGCTACGTTCAACCCGGTAAGAATTTACCCGTACAAGGAATTTACGTTCTCTCGAGTGGCATGTTA
>JBBAUU010000109.1:0-5320 GCA_040398065.1 Opitutales bacterium
GTGGCAGGAATGGTGGGTGGGTTAGCCGATGCGGAAGCTGCTAGCCTGATTAAGTAATCTAGAAAGCCTTAAGACTGAGTCGGCTTATCCTTGGATGGGTCGGAGGAGTTATTTGAATCTGACGACTTAGCGGGCGTTGAATCGATATCCATAATGCAACGTACATCATATTTACTGACACCAGGTGAAGGGATAATGAAGTAAAGAGTCCGAATATTTTGATTAAAAACCATTTTGGTTGAGACGATTTTATTTTCTTCGCCATTACTTTCGGTCGCGACCATGCCGACGTAGGCTACAGTACGCTCGGTGAAAAGTTTCGGTAGTCGACCAAGGCCTTTAGGCATCACGACGAAGTTGCTTCCATCTACTGTGCAGGCAATTTTTGAACCGGTAAAATTAACTGCGATGAATGAACCATAAGGAAAACCACGTGCACTAAAATCAAACACGCGTGCACCTGCGATATTTTTTTGCTTATTGGGGACAAGTAAAATACCTAAATCGCGAGATTCGATGGAAGGTAAATTAATCGATGCATAGACTTCGTAGGACTCTTTGGGTCGTCCGTTATTATCTTTTTCTTCAGAAATAAGCTTTCTAAGAAGATCTACTTTCTCTTCACAGTTAAGTCCCACGCTCGGTGACATCGACATATTGCGCGGGGAAACAGAGATGTATTTATTGCCTGAAAGTACGTAAAGATCAGGGATGTTTGCTGGCTGCTCCCACCAAGCAAAACGCAAATTGTAATTATTTTCCTCCTTGGCTGTTTTTTTGTTATTTTGCGACGAGGGTGGCTTCTCGTCCTTATTGGCAGCAAAGGCGATAGAGTTGAGCCCGATGAGTACGAGCATTACAAAGCGAATGAGACGCATGATTAAATTTCTTGAGGATTAAGCCAGCGAAGTGAAATCGTATTAAAGCGACGACCTAGAATGCGGTTTAAGTTAATTAACTGATTCTTGGTCACATTGCTTGAGGTGTTGCGCTTATATCGATCAGTGGTCGGCTTTGTTTCGTAGTCAGAATTTGAGCTACCATCATTATTACGGTAGAACTGAGAGCGAATATTGGGTTCCTCGTTGGCGAGGGCGATGTAGTCGGTGGAGCGTTGAGCAACGACTTCGATCCAAGCTTTGCCAATAGACTGACCATTATTGTCGTAAGCTTCACCGTAGGCACGAATCACGAAGGTGTCGGAACGGGCGGTTAAATTAGGTCCGATGGAATTAAGTACGTCCATCTCGGTTACGATTCCTGGTGCTCCGAGTGCCGCTGTTACCTTGGTCTCATCGTTTGTTTTACTCATCGAACGGATGGATGGGAACCGGTCGTTAGCTTTAATCGGTAAGTAGGGTGAGCTGAGTGCCACGCCTTTCGATGTAGCAAAAGTTCCTCCACCGTTGGTAATAGCGAGGTCGTTAATCGTAGTAGCATCGATGGCTGCTTGGAGTGCACCTTTGAGTCCGAAACTATCGCTGTTTACCAGACGACGATTGATGAAGTCGCTGAGTGACATGAACGGACCGCGCTTCCGTACCTCGCTTACTACTGCGCCAGCGAGTTCATCGATTTCATCATCGGTTAATTCGCGATAATTGTTCCAAGGTGTTTTTTTACCATCATTGCCACCGAAGGCACGAGCGAAACGCGTGAGTGGTGTGCCATCCGCTTGCGTAGAACCTTCGGGAAGTTTTTGTTTACGTAGAGATGCTAAGATGGCTTTCCAGGCTGCCTTAGAAGTGGAGTTAACATTGAAGCCACCGTCGTAGAGTGAGCGACGTCCTAAGAAGGTCGGGTGGGGGAAGGTGAGGTAATCAGGGAAGATGGTATTTTGCATGCCCACTGTCGAAACCGTAGTCGCTGTGGGTGCTGATGGATCAGGTCGATAGGCTACGCGTTTATTAGCGAGAGGGTTAAAGCCTTTATCGAGTGCAGTTTTGATCCCGTTAAGTGTGGCTAAATCGGTGACGCCGTTGAGTCCAAGCGCGGTAGCTTGTGAGCTTAAGATGATTGCATCCGTGGGCAGATTTGGTCCGGTTGGCCAAGCGGTGGAAGGATTATCAGAGAACGATTTGGCCTGAGTATTTAATCCGCTAAACCAATAAGAATCCCACAGGTTCAGATTCGCAGCAAAAGCAGCATCGGTGCGGACGTTTACTTTATTGCGTTGGAGTTTTCCTTGAGAGACCCCTGCAACAGTTCCTCCTGAACCAGATTTTACAATATAGCCATGTTCAGGAACAGCAGGATCGGCGGTAGTCTCATCAGCTTTAGATCCTGGCCAATCGACGATCTTAGAGAGATCTTTAATTCCTGGATTAGCAAAGGAAGAACCGACGGTGAGGTCTGGGTCGGTTCCGTATTGAGCAGTACCTGCAGCACCGAGTTGTGAAATTGAAAGTAGTGGGCGGCGAGGAATGGGGAAGAGAATGACAGTAGTGCCGTCGGGATTTCCGCTCGCGCTGATAGATTTGCCCCAGTAACTTTGGTTGCGGGTGCCTGAGTCAAAATCGAGCATTTTATTAGTCGCTCCAGCAAGGAGTGGGCTTTGACGACAAATCCATCCAACAGGGACACTGGATTTTCCATCATACGCCATGAAGCTGGCCTGCTGTGGGCGTGTGCTGACGAAATAGGGCGTCATGGGTCCTGGTATGATTTCAGCAGGAGCCGTGAGCTTATTTGGCCACTTGCTTTCATTGCCTCCAGGATAGGTGGTGTAAAATGCACTGGCTCCGGCTGCACTCGTTTCAGCCGCGCCGCGCACCAGGAAATCCAAAATGAAAAACTGCTGTTTAGATGATGCCAAAGCAGTTCCACCCATTTTTGGCATACCGCGCCAACCACTTGAACCGTTGTACGCTTCGGGAAGTGTGCGAGCAATCGGGTGAGCAGCACCCGATAGATAGGTTTCATTGAACCCAATTATATTTCCACCGAACTCTGGATCCGAGGCCGTTGTGTATCCCTTATTGGCATTACCGTAAAGAGGCCAACCGGTAGTCATCGCTCTTAGTTCCATGAGTAACGGCTCATTGACGCAGAAATTATTTGTTACGCTACCTGTACCGTCAGTCTTTAATTCATCAGCGACTGTTTTAGGACCCATCCAGTGACGATACTTATAAAGCTGTTGTCCCTTAACACTTGTATCGTACTGTAAGTAGAAAGAGAAATCTTGGTTGCCGCCATCGACAACGTGACCGGATCCACGTGGCAATGTTGTGTTCTGACTAAATGAATAATAATTATAAATCCCGCTTATTTTATTTGGCTGAAAATTTAAACTACCTTCATTCCGAGCTTTAACAAAGATTAGCCCGGTGCTTCCTTTGGCGTTCAGACTCGACACGGTTCCATCCCAGCCAGCTAAGACAGTTTGAGCGCCGTAAAGGAGTGACGTATTAGTTGTGCCGTAAATTGCTTTATAAGCGGCATCGTCAACTGCGGTAGGTTGTTTTGTTGGGAATTGGTTTGGTGCCGTTGCCGAGGCTACCCGATACGCAATATTCGCATATGGGTCCATCGGGATGAAGAACTGACTTCCTTCAGTATAAACGAAGTCACAGGGAATATCGACCGACTTATAAGCATCAATGGCTGCGGGGTTATTGTCATTGGTTGCTCCAATCACACGAACTTCGCCTGGTTCGAGACGAAACACATTTGATTTGGTTGCACCCGTTCCACCTCCAAAGGTGGTACCGCGTGAACCAGCAAGCATGCGGATACTAAATTGGTGATTTTGTTCAAAAGTTTGCCCAGGAAATATATCACCAATTTGCACAGCATTAAGTGATGATCCTGTGGGTGAGTAGAAGAACTCAAAAATGTGCGTCGATTCTTTTTCGGAGCCTACCATATTGAGGCCAGCAAACTCAATTGCGACATCGTACGGATTGTGTACGACGATGAAGGGGTCGATACTGATGCCCACTTTGTTATCATTCCACACTAACGAATACATCATCGAGAAACGTATAATACTCGGAGCAATTTTCATACTCGTTGGCCAAGCCATGGGATAGGCCGTATTTCCCGTAGCTTTTCTATTCGAGCTAGCCATGTGCATGTCATACTGAGCGCCTTCTGTGTCGGCGTAGTTGTAATATTTATTGAGTATTACTTCTCCGCTCGTCGTGCTGGTACCAGGTTCAAGGAAGCCATAAGGCGATGGATAAGTCGTGGTGGTTCCATTCGCATAGGTAAGCGGATCAATGCCCCGAGCAAACATCGCACCACTGGCGACGGCGGGTTGCCCTAAGATAGTTTGGGCCTGTGTACACGCTTCGATTTCTTTTTTATAGAGACGATAGTAATTGCGATACAGATCCCAAGTGGGCCCTCTTTCAATGCGACCATTTAAATTATCGGCGGAGGTTTTATTAGTGTCGTTTGAAAACGGATTCCATCGATCTGCGGTACCAGTCCAAAAACCACGACGCAGTGGAACTTCATAAACGAAACCCACTCGTTCAGGAATTTCTGAACCGTTTTGTGTAGTTATTTGAGTGTAAGCAGTGCCGGCTATACCTGATAAATAGACGGTTGCCCATTCAGGGGAGCGCGGAAAACTGGCAAGAACTTGAGTGGTCGATCCCACGGAACTGAGAAGATTGAAACGGTTATAATCGATATCGTAGGCGTAGGGAGTGCCTGGAGCAGCTGAACGATTTGAGGCGTCGTGGAAAAGTGAAGGGGCTCGATTATACGCCGCGCTCGTGGTCGTAGTATTTTTTTGTCCGTAATAGGTTTCTAGTCCGCGGTAAACGGCGTAAGGTAACTCAAACGCAGTTGATAAATCGATTTTCACACCGCCGTTGTAGGTATCGGTGATGGTTGAATACGACCATGGTGTCACGTCATGCCAAAGTATTTTAGCTGCATCTCTCATGGCATCACCCGCCGCAGTACCGCTTGCGGTATTTGCCCACACTGAAAGGTCGTTAGGAGTTTTGACTCGTGCCATGTAGGACGTGTCCCAGCTATTCGAAATCGCAATATCCGCATCGCGCCACGTCGAGAACTTCCACGCATTAGTAAGAATAGTCGCTCCAGCATAATCTAACTTATCCGATGGTAATATCGCTTCGAGTGCACTGCGTTGTGCACCGCTTCCGCGGAAACCTTCATCCCAAACTGTTAATCCGCTTTTGTAGTTAGAGCCGCTCGAGGTAACACCATACACATCAGGTATATTGGCTTTTGCTTTCACGCCCTCGTCGCCCACCCAAAATGCGTAACGTCCATTAACTCCGTATTTAATTCCACCCCTTGCATTGGGTCCAGGTAGCGGCGTCGGCATCGCATCGAC
>JBBAUU010000110.1:0-5302 GCA_040398065.1 Opitutales bacterium
CACGCCTAGAGGCTGGTCCTGATGGTAAATTAGTTCCTGCGGGTGAACTCGAAGAGCCTTTAATTGTTCGACCTACTTCTGAAACCATCATCGGCGAAACTTATTCGAAGTGGGTGCAGTCGTATCGCGATCTCCCGATTTTAATTAATCAGTGGGCCAACGTAGTTCGCTGGGAAATGCGCACGCGATTATTTTTACGCACTGCTGAATTTTTATGGCAAGAGGGACACACGGTTCATGCTACGCAAAAGGAAGCCGAAGAAGAAACGATGAAGATGTTGGAGGTGTATGCTGACTTTGCTGAAAATTATATGGCGATGCCCGTGATTAAAGGACGTAAGACCGAAGGGGAACGTTTCCCTGGTGCGGTGGATACGCTTTGTATCGAAGCCATGATGCAGGATCGCAAAGCCCTGCAGGCGGGCACTTCTCACTACCTCGGACAGAACTTTGCGAAGTCCTGTAATATTCGCTTCCAAGATGAAGCTTCGAATATGCAGTACGCCCACACGACTTCATGGGGCGTCTCTACGCGTTTAATCGGTGGCATGATTATGACTCACTCGGACGACGATGGTTTTGTGGCGCCGCCTCGTTTAGCTCCTCAGCACGTTGTTATTTTACCTATTTATAAAGACGACGCTTCTAAGGCGCAGGTCTTAGAATACTGCGAATCCTTGAAAAAAGAATTAACTACTCAACGCTTCCATGAACGTAAATTAGTAGTGACGATTGATAACCGTGATTTACGCGGCGGAGAAAAAGCCTGGGGTTGGATTAAAAAAGGTGTGCCTTTAAGAGTTGAAGTCGGTCCTCGCGATATCGCTTCAGGCTCAGTCTTTGTTGCGCGTCGTGATACCGGAGAGAAGTCCGGCATTCCCCGCACTGAGTTTGTCAGTAGCGTGATTGCTCGCCTCCAATCCATCCAAGATAATCTACTCGCGAAAGCCAAAGCACATCGCGCTGAAAACACTCGCGAAATAAATTCCTGGGAAGAGTTAAAAGCTTTCTTCACAGCCAAGAATGCTAATGACCCTGAAATTCACGGCGGCTTTGCACTCTGTCACTGGAACGGTAGTAAAGAAGTTGAACGTCGCTTAAAAGATGAACTTAAGGTGACCATCCGTTGCATCGCTTTAGACGCTAAAGAAGAAGCAGGGAAGTGTGTGGTGACAGGTGAGCCCAGCAAGCGTCGCGTCGTCATGGCGAAGGCTTATTAAGTCCAGGGGACACGTGGGCAAGGGGTAGTGTAAGACGCGACGTAGTCGCGCCCCCTACCTAGTTTAATCTAGGCTTCGATTGGTCGATTGACCTAGCGACCGAGACTCTCTTAATGTGTTTCAGTATTATACGCCTCTAATCCTATGACTCTCCCCAAACCTAAATTCTTGGCAAAAATCGAAAATATTTTTGAAGGTATTATTTTCTCTAGCCGCTGGATTCAGGCACCAATCTACGGCGCGCTGATGATTGCAGCGGGTGCCTACGCCTGGAAGAGCATCGAGGAACTCATACATATTCTTTCAGATTTTTCTAAGCTCTCTGAGGCCCAAATCATGGTCGGCCTCTTATCTTTAGTAGATATTTCCATGGTGGCTAACCTCGTGAACATGGTGGTCGTTGGCGGCTATGTTACCTTCGTCAGTAATATTGATTTTAATGACAACAAAGATCGCCCCGATTGGCTCGATCACATCAACGGCAATAGCCTAAAGACTAAGTTGGCTGGCTCATTGGCCTCTATCTCAGCCATTCACCTGCTCAAAAGTTTTATTAATATCACCGGGGCAGCGAATGTCGTCATGACTGACAACCAAGCTCGCGTGATTCTTTGGCAGTCTATCATTCACGGCGTGTTTCTTGCCTCGATGATCCTCTTTGCCTGGAGTGAACGTATTCAACGTCACGAGAAGCATTAAGATTAGGGGACAAGTGGGCAAGGTGACACGGTGACAAGGGGAGATGCGTGGACGCGACTGCGTCGCGTCACTCTCCGACCGCACCTGCTTCGCCGTCGCTAAATTTGAGACGGATTTTTTTGCCGGTCTTGATCGATTTACTGGAGCTGATAACTTTGCCTTCGGCATCGCGAACAATCGAATATCCCCGAGCTAAAACAGATTCAAAGCCCGCCGACTGTAATCGTTTGTTTAACTGATTAACTTTTTCTCTGGTGACTCCGAGTCGCGCCTTAGGTGATAAGCGATGGAGTTCACTGCCGAGCTCAGAAAGTTTGTGTCGTTGATTGGCTAAGAATTCTTCGGCGACACTGGTCAACTGGGCGTACAATAAATCTAAATCCTGATGCAGTGACTGGATTTTATTTTTGGGAGAGTGTTGCGCGAGTTGCCCACTTAAGAATTTAAGTTGGGTGAGGAGTTTAGTTTGTCCCGAGGCAATCAGTTCGGCTGCCGCCGTGGGAGTTTCCGCGCGTTTGTCGGCAGCGTAGTCGCACAGCGTAAAATCAGTTTGGTGTCCCACGGCGGAGATCACCGGCGTCTTACTGGCCCGCACGGCGCGAACTAATTTTTCATCATTAAAACCCCAGAGATCTTCGGCGGAGCCTCCTCCACGACCTACGACAATTAAATCGATACCTGGAATTTCATTAGCCAGTTTGAGACCTTGTAAAACTGAGCCTGCGCAGCTTTCACCCTGAACTCGGGCTGGGACGAGCCACACCGTTCCACGCCAGCCACGTGTTTTAAGTACTTCGGTAAAATCATGCCACACCGCGCCGATTTCTGATGTGACGAACGCTACCACTTTAGGGAAGGTAGGGATGGATCGCTTAATTTCTTCTTCGAATAAACCTTCAGCTTTTAATTTCGCGAGTAACTCTAAATACTTTTTCTGTAATTCGCCTTCGCCCTCAGGCTTCATGGAGTCGATAACCAGAGAAAGTTTTCCCGACTTTCCGTAGAAATCTACTTTTGCTTTTACGACGACGCGGAGTCCGTCTTTGATTTGAAATTTAATCCAGCGCGCTTGGAAGCCGTAGAGGATACAATCTACTTTTGCTTCAGCATCTTTAAGGGAAAAGTAGTGATGCCCAGAAGGGTAGGTTTTGTAGCCCGAAATTTCTCCGACCACTTCAACGGTGCCAAGTCCGTTGACGTGACCCTTGATGACGTCAGTTAAATCGGAAACCGTTAGCGGTAACGAGTCAGGCATTAAGCCATAGAACTACTTTGCCTTAGAGTCGTCAAGCGATGGCACGGCACGCAGCTGAATGCTATCGATGACTTGAGGTCCAAGAATCACGTTGGTCACGATCACCAGAACTTGGCCAGGCTTGCAATGTCCGCCATCACGTAAGTGCTTTAAGGCTGCAGTGATATTTTCATCTGCTTGGGGACTGAATTTAATAAAGAAAGGAGTAACGCCCCAAAGTAGACCCATGCGACGATGGACGTTGATGTCCTCGGAGAAGGCGAAAATAGGGCAACCTACCGCACGTAAGGCTGAAAGGGCGCGAGGAACGTCGCCATTGCGTGTGAAGGCGATGATTCCGGTATTTTCTAAATCTTGGGCGAGGCTCGCAGCGGAACGCAGTAACTTTACTTTCGGAGTATCGTTCGGCTGTTCGGCGCTCAGTTTTTTCGGCAAGTCTTGCTCCGTCGCCATGGCGATTTTGGACATCACTTCGACGCAACGAATCGGGTGTTTACCGGTGGTGGTTTCGCCTGAAAGCATTACCGAGTCAGCTAATTCTAATACGGCGTTGGAGACGTCGGTCACTTCAGCGCGTGTTGGCACGGGGTTTGTGATCATCGACTCCAACATGTGGGTTGCGACGATGACTGGCTTGCGTGCGGCGATGGACATCGCGACGGCGCGACGTTGGACCGATGGAAGTGTTTCGTAAGGAATCTCGATACCTAAATCTCCACGAGCAACCATGAGTGCGTCGGACGCTTCAATAATCGAAGCCAAATGTTCGATCGCTGATTGGTCTTCAATCTTCGCAATAATTTGTGCCTTGGAATGTTTTTCTAAAAGTAATTTACGGAGACTATGTACATCACTCGCTTCACGTACAAATGACAGCGCGTAGTAATCGATACCTACTTCGCATCCGACTGCGATGTCCTCGCGATCTTTATCGGTGAGTGGAGGGAGTTCGATTTTTACACCTGGTAAATTAATGTGGCGACGGCTGCCCATGGAGCCGGGTTGTTCGACTTTACAGCACAAGCGATCGGACTTTTGTTCAAGGACACGTAATTGAATGAGACCATTATCAATGAGAACTACGCCGCCGACAGGGACGGAACGAATGATAGGAGGGTAGTTAGAGGTGATAAGAACTTTATCGCCATCAGCTTTGGCGTCAGGTGCGCCCGTGACATCCACCAATTGTCCGACCGTCAGGTTAATTGATTGTTTAAGAGCCCCCGTACGAATTTCGGGCCCTTTGACGTCCATCATAGTAGCTAGGTCTACGCCCATTCTTTTACTTACTAGGCGAACTCTTTCGACAATCTCACGAACCCAAGCGTGATCCGCATGGGCCATGTTCAGGCGCACTACATTCGCGCCTGCCTTGATGATTGCCTCTAAGTTGGCCTCGGACTCAGTCGCGGGTCCAATCGTAAAAGTGATACGTGTATGTCTGTATGGCTTCACGAGTTTATGAGTAGTTGTGAAGACTCACTAATGGCAAGTGAAACATTTCCTACTGCGAGATTTATGAAACTTTTTGAGCAATCACGTCCCTTTTTACCTTCGTTAACTCTTCAAAAAAAGTGGATGTTTCAAAAGGCCAAGGGTTTTCTTCGCAAATCCCCCAATTTTGATGGTTTTTTAACTCACGCACGGTCCAGTCATAATAGTCAGCATCATCGGTTCTAAAATAGAGTTTCGCATCGGCCGTAGAGGCTTTGGCGAGGCGGCTAAGATTTTCTTCACAGAGAAAACGGTTTTTGTGATGTCTTCTTTTGGGCCACGGATCTGGATAAAGAATAAATATTTTCTCGATTTTATGCGCAGGTGTTAGCGCGTCTAGGACTTCGGTGGCTTCTGCTTTTAAAAATGACACATTCTTAATACTTTGGAGTTCTTGTTTGCGCAGCGATTTTGCAATCCGGCCGGTGATTAAATCAATACCCACACAAAATTCATCAGGATTGGCTTTTGCATAAGCGGCTAACCAGTGTCCATGCCCGCAGCCGATTTCTAAAGTGAATGAGGTTCGCTCGCCGAGAACTTCAGAAAGTTTGGATCGGAGCCTTTCAACATTCGTCGCGCGAAGGTTATCGGCCCATTCCCATGACCCATGTCACCTGCCCCCCTGTATACC
>JBBAUU010000111.1:0-5283 GCA_040398065.1 Opitutales bacterium
CATACATCATCTTCGAAATCTACGCTGGTGAAGCCGGTCAGATCAATGCGAGCTCCGCAACTCCTGCTGTGCAGTCCGCTTTCAAGCTCATGCGCAACATCGTTGTGATTGGTTGGGCCATCTATCCTCTTGGATACTACTTCGGTTACATGACCGGTGCTCCTGCAGCTGATAGCCAGAAGACTCTTAACGTTGTCTACAATCTTGCAGACTTCGTGAACAAGATCGCCTTCGGTGTTATCATCTGGAAGTGCGCTGTTAGCGAATCCGACAAACGATAAGTTTGTGCGAACGATCGGACAATGAAGTCGCCTGGCTTCATTGTCCGTTTCTTCGTTTTCAGAATCCGTGGGCCCATCGCCCGCTTTGTTAGGTAAACTTTAATTTTCGGAACTTACCCCTACCGATGAATACAATCACTGACATCACCCAACAAGCGGTTGAGCGTCTGATGCTTGATTTAGTCATGGTAGCAATGAAGACAGAAGATCAAGCCGTCCCGGCTACGATTAAGGCTGCTAAATACCACCTAGAAGCAGGCGGACAACGCGTCCGAGCCAAGTTAGCCCTGCATGCCTGTCAGTGCCTTGGAGTTAAGACTGAAGACGCTGTGCGAATCGCAGCAGCAGTTGAATTACTCCACAATGCATCCCTGGTGCATGACGATTTACAAGACGACGAGAAGCTTCGTCGCGGACTGCCGACCGTTTGGGCGGCCTATGGCAAAGATGTAGCGATTTGTACCGGCGATATTTTATTATCGGCGGCGTACGGTGCACTTGCCGAAGTGAGCAACCCTAAGTTGATTCCTCAGCTGTTGCGTCGCGTGCATGAGCGCACCGCGATGGTGATTCAAGGTCAGTGCTCAGAGCTTTCGGCGAAAGACTGTGCGGTTACCGATTTATCTCAGTATGAAGCGATTGTGATTGGGAAATCGGGAGCGCTCTTGAGTCTGCCGATTGAGTTAGCATTTATTGCGTCGGGTCGCGAGACCTGGACTAAACGAATTCAAGAGGCGGCCCACGACTTTGGTGTGGGTTATCAAATGGTTGATGATTTGGAAGATATCAAAACCGATACCGAGAAGCATAATTTGAATATTGTTTTAGTTCTCCAGGCATCGGGTGAAGGCCAGCAGGCACTCAAGTTGGCGCGTAAATTCGCCCAACAGTATTTGGATCGCGCGATTTCACTGGCGGAGAGTTTACCGGAAGACTCAGGATCTTTGTTAGCTGAATTCGCCTTAGTTCTGGGCAAACGACTCAAGACAGACTAAACCTTCAGCGTGAAGGCCATTGTAATCGGAACAGGTTTCGGCGGAATCGCTGCAGCGTTACGTTTGCGGGCGAAGGGTTATGATGTGATTGCGATTGATCGCTGTGCTGCGGTGGGCGGTCGGGCTCAGGTTTTCGAGCGTGAAGGGTTTCGGCACGATGCTGGACCGACGGTGATTACCGCGCCGTTTTTATTCGAAGAACTTTTTAAACTCTTTGGTGAAAAATTATCAGACCATGTAAAGAGGGTGCCCGTGAAGCCCTGGTATCGATTTCATTTTAGCGATGGAAGTGAGTTTGATTATGGTGGCACATTGGATGAGACGTTGGCGCAGATTGCGAAGATTGAGCCTGCGGACTGCGAAGGGTATTTAAAACTCTTGGCGCATTCTAAGAAAATTTATCAGGTCGGGTTTGAAAAATTATCGGCTGAACCGTTTCACAAATTTTGGACGATGGTAAAACAAGTACCGGCGTTGTTACGTTTGCGTAATTATGAGACCGTATGGCAGATGGTGGCGCGCCATTTAAAAAGTCCGAAGCTTCGTCAGGCTTTTTCGATTCAACCTCTTTTGGTGGGCGGAAATCCTTTTGATACCACGAGCATCTATGGGCTCATTCATTATTTAGAACGAGAGCATGGCGTACATTTCGTGATGGGTGGGACGGGTGCGCTGACTAAGGCCTTGGCTGATTTGATGGTCAGGCACGGCGTGCAGGTGCGACTCAATACATCGGTGGCGTCTATTAAAATAAAGGATGGGGTGGCGTGTGGCGTTGTCTTGGCTGATGGTACGGAGATTACGGCGGATCTGGTTGTATCGAATACCGATGCCGCGCATTTATATCAGAACATGGTGAAGCCTGAGGAACGTTCGGTGATGAGCGGGCTGAAACTCAAGGCGGCGCATTATTCGATGGGCCTGTATGTTTTGTATTTTGGAACTAAGAAAAAATATCCCAAGGTGGCACACCATACTATTTGGATGGGTAAGCGATATCGGGAGCTCTTGGATGATATTTTTCATAAGAAGATTTTAGCGGATGACTTTTCGCTCTATTTACATCGTCCGACTGCGACGGATTCCAGTTTTGCACCGGAAGGGTGTGACAGTTTCTATGTGCTCTGTCCGGTACCCAATATGCAGTCGGGTATTGATTGGACGATTGAGGAGCCCAAATTACGGGCGAAAATTATTCAAGCGTTGCATGAGACTATTTTACCGGGGTTAAAGGAAAATATTGTGGCAGATTTTGCGATGACGCCGGCGGACTTTAAAAATAATTATGAAAGTGTGCATGGTGCAGGATTTTCGAGTGCGCCGCTCTTTAGGCAGTCGGCCTGGTTCCGCATCCATAATAAGGCCGAGGGCATTAAGAATCTCTATTTAGTGGGTGCGGGGACGCATCCGGGAGCGGGATTGCCAGGCGTGCTATGTTCGGCTAAGGTGATTGACGCTTTAATACCCCAAGCGAAATGAAATCGGACAATCCACAGTTGCGTCGGGCGGAAGAAATTCTGGCAAAAAAAGGGAAGAGTTTTCATTGGGCTAAAAAATTACTGAGTGAGAAGCACGGCGAGCGGGCGACGAGGCTTTATGCCTTTTGTCGATATCTGGATGACTTAGCCGATGAAGCTGCTTCTCCAACACAGGCGAGGGCAGCGCTGATGGAGGTGAGTCAATCTCTACAGACGGGACGCACCCAGGATCCGTTGGTGGCGGATGCGATTAATTTAATGAGTGATTGTCGGATTGAGCCACAAATACCTCAGGAGCTCATTAATGGTTTGTTGACGGACTTAGATGAAGTCGGGCTGAAGACTGTGGATGAATTACTGAGATACTGTTATCGGGTGGCGGGGACGGTTGGATTAATGATGAGTGATGTCTTAGATGTTAAAGATCCGGCGGCTTCGCCATTTGCGATTGATTTAGGGATTGGTATGCAACTCACGAATATTTGTCGGGATGTGCAGGAAGATGCACGGATGGGCCGACGCTATATACCGAATGAAATCATCGGAAAAATTTCGTTAGACGATTTGATTAATCCATCGGCGGCACAGCAGGAACGGCTCCGTAATGCACTCTATTTTTTACTCAACTTAGCTGACGAATATTATGAGAGCGGGGAAAGCGGATTGCCTTATTTGCCGTTGAGGGCTCGGCATGGAATATTAATCGCTGCCAAAGTATATAATGCGATTGGGCTAAAGTTGCGGTCGCGCGATTATCGTTATTGGGACGGACGGGTTGTGATTCCGAAGACACGAAAACTCGGAATTACTTTTATGGCTTTAGGTGGTAGTTTAGTGGACAGTGGATTTTGGACGAAGCCGATGCGACATCGCCCCGAGTTACATCGGGCGCTTCAGGCCTTACCACGTGTGGATACCCGCTATGGAATCTGAGTACGATATCATCATTGTAGGAGGCGGGTGTGCGGGACTCAGTTTGGCGATGCGTTTGGCGAAACTGGGCGAGGACTGTCCACGGGTGGCGATTATTGAACGGAGAGATAGTTATGTTCACGATCGGACGTGGAGTTATTGGGCGACGGAATCTGCACAATTAACTCACTTGGCTAAATCAGACTGGAAAAAAGTCTTAGTCGGTGTGGCGGAAAAGCGTGTCATGGTGAATTGTGATAACACGCCTTATCAATCTATTCACTCCGACGCATTTTATCAGTCAGCCCTCCGTAAAATTTCTAAAAATAAGCGGATACATTTATTCCTCGGCGAGTCGGTGCAGGCTATTTATAAGAAAAATAATCTTTGGCAGGTAAATGTTCAAAATGAATCTGTGAGCGCACCGCAGGTTATTGATACGCGACCACATAAACGTCCGAATGATGACGCACCTATTTTATGGCAGTCTTTTAGTGGGGTTGAAGTTAAGTGCGGTCAGGAAGTTTTTAATGACAAGATTGCAACGCTCATGGATTTTACTGAAGGCACGTCGGGCGAGATTGGATTTTTATATTTATTACCCTATAGTCCGACTTGTGCTTTAATTGAGGCGACCGTTTTTGCAAAGCAGGCTAAGGCGCCGAGTGAGCTTGCTGTGATGTTGGATGGATTGATTAAGAAATCGGTTGGTTCGGTTGCTTACGAGATAACCTATCGTGAGCATTTTGTGATTCCGATGGGCTTGGCTGAACACCGGGAAGGTAATGATCCCTCCTATGTTATGGTAGGATTGGAATCCGGCGGCGCTAGGGCCTCGACAGGCTATGTATTTCAAAGGATTCAGCGATGGGCCGACAAGGCGTTATCGGAGATAAAGAAGGGCAAACTAGTCTCGGGGCATAAGCGTGACGATTGGATGATTAGGAAGATGGATAAGATATTTTTGAGGGTTCTGGAGCGTTACCCGGAGCGTGGGGCAGAAATTTTTGTTAAGCTATTTTCTATGCGTGATACCGGGTCGGTGATTCGTTTTATGAATGACGAGCCCACGCTTTCGGATATATTAAGGATTATGTGTGCCTTGCCTCCTTGAATTTTTATTAAGGAACTTATGAGAGGAATTTTTCGATGAACCTTATTCGAATTCAGGGGCTAATTTTTACGCTGATCTCCGTTGTCTGTTTATTGGCAGCGACGTTTTTACCTGCTCTTGATAAACAAACGGAACTCATTTTAGTGGCGGCCTTGATTATTATTTTGGGAGTTCCGCATGGAGCGTTGGACACGCTCTTTGCGCGAGAATTGTATGGCGTGAATTCAGTAACGGCTTGGATTAAATTTTCGGTGATTTATTTGATCATGGCAGCTTTAGTGGTGGGGTTATGGTATATGGCGCCGCTATTATTTTTAATTGGATTTATTTGTATTTCGATTGCGCACTTTTCGGGTGATCCGGATGGCGAGACTGGATGGTTCATTCGACTCATTTATGGTGGAGCGATTATTTTTATTCCCGTTTTAAAACATCCTCAGGAAATCGCGGATGTGTTTAGTTTGCTGGTGGGTGAGAAGAGTAGTCAGGCGCTGATGCCATGG
>JBBAUU010000112.1:0-5202 GCA_040398065.1 Opitutales bacterium
CACAACCGCTTTGGTCTCTTTAACTAGTTCTTTATTAATCACAATCACACGAAGTTTTCCGTCGTCACCCAGAGTGGCGTGACTGACAACGTTACCAGTCGATTTGGTATCGGATTCAATTAATTTTCCGTGTCCCGCATCTTTAAATAAGAGCAGCGAGTAGTAGAGGGGTCGCACTGCGTAGACTTTTTTCTCTTTGTCGTAGCTGATCGCTGTATAGCCATTGAGCCCAAAAATAGTATGAAGATTAACCCCGGTGGCACCGCTTTTGGCGATATCGAAGAGGAAGTCGGAACCCCATACTGCAGCTGCGAATACATCACTCACGCCATTGGTTCCACCCATGGATGCGGAATTGCACTCAGCTAAGCGCCAAGGTACACCCGCTTTTTTGGCCACCGCTAGATGTTTATCAGCCATCGCAATCGTCTTCTTTTTAGAGGCGACACTGAGCAAGCTTTCGCAAGTCGGCGGGGGATTACTAATCGCCGAAGTAGGGTAGAAGTGGGAGGTTGCTAAAAACAACCGGTCTTTAAAATCATTCACACAGGGTTCGTAAAATCTGAAACCGCCACTCGTGGTGGCTGGTCCAATTATGTTAATCCCAGGATTCTGTTTTAAAATAACTGAAAGTGCTTTTTCTAGTTCAATCTTATATTGAGAGTAGGGATATCCCTTTTCACGAAATTTTTTCGTGTCTTTGTCGTAGTGATCGGGTTCATTGCCAATTTCGAATCCCATAATGGACTTGTTGGCGATTTTAACTGCGTAGTTAATTTCATCAGAGAAAAGTTCGGGTGTATTGCTTGCTAGATTGACGGCATGAATCACTCTCCAATCTACACTTTTTATAAAAGCATAAAAATTATCCATGTGGCTGGTGGTTGCGACAAAGATCCCCTTGGCAGGTTTTTCTTTAGGTGTTTCGCGTGACCACTGGGTGAGTTCTACTTTGTTTCCACCAAATCGCAAAACGCCTGATCCGAGATTTTTGTGCAGATTAACTAAGACTAAATTGTCAGGACGAAAGTGATTTTCGGTGACGGCGGATTTTTCATAACTCAGCCCAATAAACCTGGGTGGGATAACACCCATGGGTTTTTCACTTAATACCGAAACGGTCGTCAACGTCGCATCAGCTGCCCAAGCAGTTAGGCTGGATAGAGTGAGAGCGAGAAGGGCTGAATAGAGTTTCATCATAGATTAATACCTCAAACTAGACTAATAGTTGCGGAGTAATGCAAAATAATTGCAGATAAAATTGCTAATGTGGCTCAAAACGTGAGATTGGGACTTATCTATGGTAGTTAGATTTTTATTAAGCCTGTGCTGGATAAGTCTGGCCTGGGCCGGAGCCGAGCCACCCCACGCTAAGGATTTCGATTCTTGGCAGAAAAGCCGCATGGAACTTCAATCTAAGTTTTCCGTTCTGCAGGCCAAACTCTCCAAGGATTCGACTAAAATCGTGGATGATGATCAGCGCGAGGCCCTCGCTTTTTTTGCCTCACTCTCCCAATTCAAAAAAGATTTTTACGCTTCTCAGGAAAAGCGATTCAAGTATTGGAATAATGAAGCGCTCTGGTCGTCCAAGAATTGGAACAAAGGCGAATGCATCAAGCAAACGGTTGATAAAATGCGGGTAATTTTAGATGATGTTAATACCACTAAACTTTCCGCAGCCCCGCCATTTTCTAAGCCCGATATTAATACAGCTCAGAAGCTTCTCAACGCGGTCCGTAATGCCATCGAGCTAGATAAAGAATTACAGCAGAAGGCTAAAGTCTTAGTAAAATAGTGTTACTGACGTAAAATTACTTTTTGCGTGCCCTTTTTTAGTCCTGGCAAAGATTTTTCTTGGGGATCGAAACTTAAGGTCAACTCAAGCGTCAATTTACTATCATCGAACTGAAAACTGCATCCGTTAATTAATTGGCTATTTGTATCTGCATCAATTTCTCCATTATAACCCTTCCAAGATTTTTTCCACTCGTTGAAATTAATCGGCTCACCGGGATCAAAGCAAAAGCGCTTCTCACTTAATCGAGCATCGTAGAAATTATTATCCAATTTTCTATCCTCACTGCGCAGTTGATCAGGTGCCGTTAATTTGAGCAATAAGCCTTGTTTGCTGATAATGATATTTTGATAAAGATTACAATGGGCGGCGCTCCATTTTCCGTCTCGTTTACGGTCCAAGGAAAATTGTATTCCGCAAACTTTGCTGCCTAGAACGAGATTCTTTTGAATATTCAATCCCCCGGATTCTCGTGTGCGGATGCCGATATCATTATTAATTAATATATTTTTTTCCACAACTGCTGATGCCGACGACCCTGTTTCAAAATCTATGCCTACGCCCTGATTAACACAGATATTTCCGACAACTCTCGTTTCTTTTCCAGCTCCTTCATCTAACCAGATTCCCCAGGTCCCGTAGTTATTACGGACTAGGTTTCCTTCTACTATCGAAAAACTCGGACTATGTAGTTTAATTCCAGCACTCTCCCATCTTTTTTTCCCGGTGAACTTCATGCGATTGTTTCGTTCAACACTATTATTTCTAATAACTAAGTGAGTCCCCCCGTAAGAAGCCGTTCCCGCCGCCCCATTGTCCGAAATTATATTATTCTCAACATGATGACCTTTAGATCCCGACGCTTGACCGTTTTCACCCTTTTCCAGGTCCGACATATTATCACCCTCATTGCCTAAATCGATACCTACTGCACTTGCGAAATGTATAATGTTATTTTTTATAGTCCAATAGCGTCCCGAACGTGTACCCACCATACCCGCTTGCTGCCACTCGGGATATTCACTCTGCCAAAAATTAGTTGGATATTGATTACTACATCTTTCAAAGACGAATCCTTCGATGATGATATACTCGAGTTGCCTTTGGTGTGGTGCGAATAGTCTTCGTTGGGTTGTTATTTCAACCTGATGTTTGTTCGGCGAATCGTCAGGAAAATTTATGAAAATTTCACCGTTTTCATACCGCCAAGACTTAGGCGTAGACTTCATTTTACTTTCAATGGGTTCTTGAGTGTAGCATTCATCATCTACGAATACTTGGCCTAAATTATATGATAAATCTGGGTTGCTCTGCGGGTATTTTCGATCGAACTCTGGTTTGCCGTCTCGCCCATAGGGTGTTGATGAAAACGGTATTTTAAACGGATTCGGTCCGTCCTTCATCGACATATCGTTAAACATATCATCCGTTAATTTCCCTTTATAAATTCGATCGGCCAACTTTTGCCATTGCGGCTTCCAGGGGTTGGATCCTCGGACAATAGCACCATGCGGAGTGCTCGAAATGTATTTTATCGGTTGATTTAATTTACCCCCGCGTGCCGGCGAAATTCGTTCACGATAAATTCCGGGAAATACTATGACGGTGTCTCCGGGCTGAGCTATGTCGGCCGCCTTTTGGATTGTTTTAAAGGGTTGGTTCTGACTGCCGGTGTTACTGTCACTTCCTTCACTACTTACGTAAAGTGTCGATGCCGGTAGCGCGGAACAAAATAAAATAACTGAAAGAAAATACTTCATAGGTTAACTAGACCCTAAGTTATTAGTCGGGTTCCGACGTTTGCACCAAAAGTTTCAACAGACTCGCGGGTGTGGGATTCGCTTGAGCGGCCGCTTGTAGTCCGGCGGGTATTAACGACATCGCCTTCTGTTTTAATTCGTCGAGTCGATCTTTCACGCGGTTTAAAATGCTCTCAGCGTCATTCTGATTCACCCACACATCGTAGAGTTTAATCTTCTTATTGTCTTCGGTGATGTCTTCTTCGCCGATTTCATAGCCACAGTCTTCTAATTCGTCCCACAAAATTGCATCCGTATCAAAAGAGTCTTCGAGGTCGTAGGTGCGAATCCCGGTCAGCCATTCATCCAGAGCTTTAAATGCAGCCTGATGTGATGTGATAATTTCCGTGAAAGTGAAATCGATGCCCACGGCGACCAGGGTTTGTCCGTCTACCATATCACCTAATTTAATTTCATCAGATTCGTCGCTCATGAATTTAAAATGATATTAATTTAAGACTTAGCGATACTGATTACGGACAATCGCCAGCCGCCTGACCCGCCAGCCAACCCGTCGTCCAAGCATTCTGAAAGTTAAACCCACCCGTGACCCCATCGATATCGAGAACTTCTCCTGCAAAAAAGAGTCCTGGTTGCTTCCGGCTTTCCATGGTTTTGAAATTAATTTCCGAGAGTTTCACCCCACCGCAGGTCACAAATTCTTCCTTAAACATACTCTTACCGGTCACCGTAAACTCGGCCTGCGTGAGCTGTTTGTATAATTTATCTAATTGCTGATTATTAATATGAGCCCATGGCGTCGTCGGATTAATCTCCGCGGCAATCAGGAGTCTCTCCCAGAGTCTTTGCGGAATGGGCAGTGGGCTAAATGTCGCAATTTGTTTTCGTGCTTCGGCGATGCGTATTTCATTTAATTTCTTACTGAGCGTAGCTTGGCTGAATTCGGGAACCCAATTAATCTCGATGCTGAAGTTGTAATTACATTCCGCAAATTCCCGCGCCCCCCAGGCCGAGAGTTTTAAAATCGCTGGTCCACTCATGCCCCAATGGGTTAAGAGTAACGGCCCTTCGGTGATTAATTTCGTTCCACAGGCTTTGACCTTAACTTTTTCTACCGAAAGTCCGGTGAGATCCACTAAGCGATTATCCTGAATATGAAACGTGAAGAGTGAGGGTACGGGTGGAATAACGGTATGACCAAAACTCTCGGCAATCGCTAATCCGCCCGATGATTTATTTCCACCCGTGGCGATGATGACTTTATCGAATAACTCCATCTCGCCTGAATTTAATTCTACCTCGAATTTCTCATTAATATACTGAATAGTTTTAACGCCGTGTTGGACTAAAATTTTAACCTGATTTTTTTGAGCCGCATCCATCAACGCATTAACAATCGATTCAGAGTTATCCGATGTCGGAAACATGCGCCCATCTTCTTCGGTCTTCGTTTCAACGCCGCGACTATTAAACCAGGCTAAGGTATCACGGGGTTGAAAACGATGGAATGCCCCTAAAAGTTCGCGACCGCCGCGTGGGTAATTTTTAACTAATTGCTCGGGTTCGAAACACGCATGCGTTACGTTGCAACGTCCACCGCCCGATATTTTTACTTTTGATAGGAGATGAGGAGTGGCCTCGTAGAGA
>JBBAUU010000113.1:0-5149 GCA_040398065.1 Opitutales bacterium
ACCGATGAATCAGGACACGATGTACTGGCCCGACTTTTTGGAGGCTTTCAAATCCTTCTGATTGCTTCACTCATCTACATGATCGCGAGTTATGCCATCGGCCTGATTTTGGGTGCAGCGATGGGTTATTGGGGCGGATGGTTCGATCTGATCATGCAACGCTTCATCGAGGTTTGGTCTAACATTCCATTCCTCTACGTGATTGTTTTTCTCGCGACACTTTTTGAACCGAATTTATTGATCCTCGTCTTAATCCTCGTCGCTTTTTCTTGGATCAGTATCGCCCATCAAATGCGCGCCGCCGCCTATCGTGAAGCCGCCCGTGACTACGTCGCCGCCGCTCGCGCACTCGGGGCATCCGACTGGAGAATTCTCACCCGACACATCCTGCCCAATTCGATGTCCGTCATCATTACCATGGCACCTTTTAGTATCGCAGCCGTCGTAGCATCATTAGCGTCCTTAGATTATTTAGGATTTGGACTTCCACCGACGACGCCTTCATGGGGAGATTTACTCCGCCAAGGTAAAGAAAATTGGAATGCCTGGTGGATCATTACCTCGACCGTCACCTGCATGGTTTCAGTTTTAATCATGGTTAATTTCATCGGCGAAGGACTTCGCGAAGCCTTCCATGGAAAGGAAAATCAATCATGAAAAAATTCCTCCTTACAACGTTAGGTGTGTTTCTATTTTCAGTGGTTTGCGCTGAAACACCGTCCAGCGAGATCTATCAAGATCCGCAGGCCCAAACTTATTATAAAGAGAAATCCACCTTCTTTAAATTCGGGTCGCCCGATTCTATTCCGAAAAATTTAAAATGGGTGACCGACCCCCAAGAGCCCATCTTTGCCGACCCTCAAGCTAAACGCGGCGGTGTTCTTAATTATTTTATCAATAGTACGCCTCCGGTCTTACGTCGTGTAGGGCCTAATTCCAATAATAGTTTCCGAGGGATTGCTTACGATGGTAACGACTTCTCACTCATCACACTGCATCCTAATTCTCTGAAGCCGATTCCCTGTCTGGCTGAAAGTTGGGCCATCTCCGAAGACGGACTAACGGTCTACTTCAAACTCAATCCACGTGCGAAATTTACCGATGGTCAACCGATCAGCGCCGACGACTACCTGTATACATTCTATTTCTATCAGTCACCTTGGATCAATGCCCCCTGGTATAACGATTTCTATACCAAGGAATTCGCCGGAATCACTAAGTACGATGACCACACCATCGCGATTCACCTACCCGCTAAGAAACCCGAACCGTTAAACATCCTCGGATCTATTTCTCCAACCCCTCGACAGTTTTATAAAAACTTCGGACCCGACTACTGCAAAGTCTATGGTGATCGTTTCCAACCCACGACCGGCGCATACACCATTCCTGACGAAGATTTTATTCGCGGACAACGTGTCACGTTGCGCCGCATTCCACATTGGTGGGGCGACAACGAACGCTACACGGCTCACCGCTACAACGTCGACGCGATTGAATTTAAAGTCATCCGTGAAATGGACAAAGCTCACCAGATTTTCCTCCAAGGTGAATGCGATTTATTCTTCATGGGCACACCGAAATTTTGGTACGGCGCTAATTTAACCGAACCCTACCAAGCCGGCTTTATTAAAAAAGCACGTTTCTTTAATGACGTCCCACGACCACCCTTCGGCCTTTATATTAATACCCTTAAACCACTGCTCTCCGATTTAAATGTTCGCATCGGCCTCCAACACGCGACCGATTTCCAAAGAGTCATCGATACTTTTTACCGCGGTGACTTCGAACGTCTCAATCAATTCAGCCAAGGTTACGGCGAATTCACCAACCCTTCCATCAAAGCCCGTAAATTTAGTCCAGCCTTAGCCAAAGCCGCTTTCGCTCGTGCCGGCTTCACCGAAGTCGGATCCGATGGCATTCTGCGCAAGCCCGATGGCACGCGACTCTCGATTCGTTTAACGATGGATGATAGCGAACGTAGAAAGTTCCTCCCCACTCTCATCGAATCAGCGAAACTTTGCGGACTCGAATACCGCCCCGAAGTTCTCGAACACACCACGATGTATCGCAAGGTCATGGAGAAAAATCATGAGCTGTGTTTTTGGGCTTGGGGTGCCAGCGGACTCCAACCCGAACTCTGGCAATCACATCACGGTGATAATGCTGTCGAAAAAACTGTCGACGGATTGCTCGTCGCTAAAAGACAGACGAACAACATCACGGGTACACATATTCCTGAACTCTCTAATCTCATCGATCGCTTCAGAGCATCGACCGACAAATCCGAAATGATCCAACTGAGTTTCAAAGCTCAACAACTGATTCATGATGAAGCGAGTTTCATCCCCGCATTCTGTGTTCCGAGTTATCGCCTCGCCTACTGGAACTGGCTAAAGTGGCCGGCACATTTTGATGTACGCACGAGCGATGACCCACTCAGCGCTGGCCTGTTTTGGTTAGAACCTAATGAAAAGTCCCGCATTCAAACTCTCTTAAAGCGTCCGCAGTGGTTTCAATCTCTGACTCCGGAGGAAAAACTCCCACCCACGACGCAAATTTACGACCAGTGGCGAACTGAATAATCAATCTTCTGCCTTCCCCTTCTCTATTTAAACTTTCATACTCACAAAAATGTCGGCTACGCCTTTATTAAAAGTTGAGGACCTCACGATTACTTTTCATGCCCATGAAAAAGCAACCGTCGCGACTTCAGGGGTATCCTACGAATTAAATAGCGGAGAAGTTCTCGCCGTCGTCGGTGAATCGGGCTCAGGTAAATCGGTTTCCGCCCTCGCGCTCACCCAACTTCTACCCAACGCCCCCACCTGCGTGGTCAGCGGTAAAATAAATCTCGAAGGCATCAATCTCTTAAGCCTCTCCGAAAAAGAAATCTCCCGTTATCGCGGAAAAGTCATCGCCTATATTTTCCAAGATCCTGGCACCTCCCTCAATCCAGTTTATTCCGTCGAGTTTCAAATCGCCGAAGCGATTAAAATACATCGTCCAGAAATCTCCGATGTTCATGCCGCGGTCATTCAGTCACTCAATGAGGTTCGTATTCATGAGCCCGAGAAAGTCGCTCAACAATACCCCCACGAACTCTCCGGCGGCATGCAACAGCGGGTTATGATCGCTATGGCCTTAGCCTGTAATCCAAGAATTTTAGTGGCCGACGAACCAACCACGGCGCTCGACGTCACTATTCAAAAAGAAATCATCGATCTACTCGCCCACCTTTGTCGCGAACGCGGTATGAGCATCTTACTCATCACCCACAACTTCGGTATCGTAGCCAATTTCGCCAATCGCGTGATTGTGATGCGACACGGCAAAGTCGTCGAAGCAGGCACAGCTCAGCACGTCCTAGAAAACCCAACGCATCCCTATACCCGCGGACTGATTGCGTGCATTCCGCGACTCGGACAAAAGCGTCATCGCCTCACCACCCTGCCCACCGACCTCTCATAAAAATGTCTACCCCTTTATTAGAAGTCAGAAATCTTTCCGTCGATTATCCTGGCCGTGCTCATTGGTTTTTTCAGAAGAGCATCCCGAAGCGTGCCGTCGATAATGTTTCGTTCACGATTCCTAAAGGTAAGACCGTTGGACTCGTGGGCGAATCAGGCTCAGGTAAAAGCACGACCGGTAAATCCATCATTCGACTCGCCCCCTGCACCGAAGGACAAATTTTATACGAGGGGGTAGACATCGGAAATAAATCGAATCGTGATTTCTTACCATGGCGTAAAAAGATTCAGATGATTTTCCAAGATCCCTACAACTCGCTCGATCCGCGTTCCGACGTTTTAGGAATTCTCTCCGAGCCTCTTGAAATCCATTTCCCGCAACTCAGCAAAGCCGACCGCGAAGCTCGGTGCGTTGATTTACTCAAAAAAGTAAAACTACCCTCCGAATACCTCTATCGCTATCCCCACGAGTTTTCCGGCGGCCAGCGTCAACGCATCGGCATCGCCCGCGCCCTCGCCGTCGAGCCTTCCTTAATTATTTGTGACGAACCCGTGTCCGCACTCGATGTTTCCGTCCAGGCCGAAGTCGTTAATCTATTACAAGATCTCCAGGAGCAATTACAATTAACCTACCTTTTTATCGCACACGACCTCGCCGTGGTTGAACATATCAGCGACCATATATTAGTGATGTCCCAGGGAAAGATTGTTGAGGCTGGCACTCCCGCACAAATTCTGCAGAACCCAAAAGAGGAATACACCAAAACACTTTTAGCCGCCGTCCCTAAACTTTCATGAGTACACCTTCAAAGCCTCGACTCGATAAAACCACGCTCGGACTTTTCGGCATCATCGTCGGGATGGCCACGCTCACTTGTTGGGACCAGTGGAATATCTGGAGCACCAAAGACGACTACTCCTTCGGCTATCTCGTTCCTTTCTTCTCTGCCTACGTGCTCTACGATCGTTGGGACGAACTCTGCGCTTATTTAACCGGACAAAAAACCATCATTGGAAATCCCACTCCGCGTTGGGTCCTAGGCCTGGTTAATTTCATCGCATTGTTCTCAATCATTACCTTTGTCGGCGGTGGAGCCATCCGAGCAATTTACGGCACCGGCGTCGGACCCACGATTGCAATTTCCTTTGGACTTGTCGGAACCGTTTTAAGTTTTGGTTTTATCTCAGCTCAAGGACCCGAGGGAACCGTCCCCTCCAATGCGGTGCGCTGGAGCATCGTCGGACTTCTTCTCTTCCCCGCCTGCGTTTGGATTATCTCTGGTCCGTTTCTCTACCTCGTCGATAACCGCATCAAAGGCGAACTCCTCACCAACGTTACTGAATTCGTCTCCGGCATCTTAAGACTTTCCGGCGAAACGATTAAAGTAAACGGCAACACTATCGAATTTGCTAATAAGGATGCCGTCGGGATTGCTGATGCCTGCTCAGGTATTCGCTCACTCTCCGCTTGTGTCTTCGTCGGCGCATTTCTTGGCGCTATCTTTATCGAAGGTGGTTTTCCTGGTTCTCTCGTTCGTCGCATCTTCTTAATCATTATTTCTGGAGCGGTGGCGATTATGGTAAATATTTTCCGCAACACCTACCTTGCCTTCTACGCACTCGAACATCGGTCCGCTTCACTCGATCGCGATTTCTGGGGCGTCGAGATGGGGGCAAAA
>JBBAUU010000114.1:0-5104 GCA_040398065.1 Opitutales bacterium
CGAGTTCAATCACGCAATTAGCGTTGGCTCCGGAGTTATCGGTGGCTTCGCCGTAGGCGCGGATGGTGAAGGTGTCGGAGCGTGTGGCTAGGCGGGGTCCGAGCGCCTGTAATAAATCGCCTTGGTATAAACAGCCCGCGGCACCGAAACCATTGTGGGTGCGGTTGGTATTATCTTCGGGGGTAAGGATTTCGATATTTCTCCAGAATAATCCAGGGGGCATGCCGGTTCTTCCACCACCAGCAACACCATCATTTTTCCAATTATGACTGACGGCTGGATCGATGATGGCTCCATTGTTTGGAGTGGATGCTAATGCATCACTACCTAAATTTTTATCGGCACGTGCGATAGCCGATTCCAATACGCCCGAACGAATCATCCATTTATATTTATTGGGCGAGGCGGCGGCAGTGGATGCAGGTGCGGGGAAATTATCGGGATAAGCTGCGCCAGTATTAGATGTTGCAGAGGTCGGTAATGGATAGAGCGAGTAAGTGATGTCGGCGCTGAACTTTTTAGTTGGACCGAGGAAGCGATTAATAAATTCGCACATGCCTAAGAGCGGCGTGGCTGGCTCTTGGGCGGCAGGGAATCCGAGGAAGCGTCGAGTGAGTGGAGTGTAGTCTTGATCGCGTTCTGTACGGTAGAAGAATTTGGCGCGGGCTTTGACTTCAGCCACGGTAGCTTTGGCGAGCTCAACAATTTGTTTGTCCGACAAATTAATGAATCCGTTCCAGTAACTGGATTTTTTGAGATCATTTTCAGAAATCGCTTGTCCGGTCGGTCCGATGATTCGCGGGAACTGTGCATTGGTTTTGCTGTTACTGCCGATGCCGAGACCTTTGAGTGATGCGTAGAGAGCGGTCCACGCTTCGACTGAAGTTGAGTTCACATTGAACGCGCCATCGTTGAGAAGGTAGGAGGACATTTTTTTCCAGCCGTCGGGTGCAATCGTAGTTACATTCCGATCGGCGGTATTAAGGAAAGCGGGCGTAGCGACATCGCCCGTAAATCCAAAAGCATAAGGAGCATCGCTGATGCCGAACGGTTGATAAAGGCGCATCGATGGATTGGCCAATTTACTCGTGCCAGCGGCGAAGGCTTTGAGGACATCCTGACATGTTATACTACGTACGCTATTGTAGTTCCCTGTCTTGCCCGATTTTAAAACCGGTGCTGCACCCGAGAAGAAGAAGCTATCCCAGAGTGCATTGTTCATGAGATAACTCATGTCAGCGAATGTAGCACCACCGGTGTACTGTGTAACAGTGTAAGGTGTGCCGTAGGTCCAAGATTTATCGAGAGGTACCACGGTATTCGGGAAAGAATTTCCAACCGTGCGATACGGGAATAAATCAGAGGTGCTGACGTTCGCATGCATCAGTTGTCCGATGGATACAGGAGCCGTCTGTGGAATTTCGACTTCGATCACCGAGTTCATGCCTTGTGCTTCGTGTGAAGCCCCGCCGAGAGCTCTCGCGCCATCAGCAAAAGCGTAATCGTTCCGTAAAATATTTCCCCAATCGTTAGAGGCACCTAAGAGACCCAGTTGGTCGGCACCGTAAACTTGAGTGCGTAAACTTGCATTACCGATAGCGGGTAGTCCACCCAGTGGTGCGTTAGATGAGAATGTGGCGAGAGGATTGGTAAATAGCCAGGCGGGGTGTGGTGCGGGCACTGCTGTTGGCTTTGTAACCAATATAGAATTAACCCGGTAATTGGTAGATCCATCTGGTGTGTCGCGTACTGTATCCGCAACACGCATACGTGTATCAATGACTCCAAAAACGTGTCCAGGTAGGGAGCTGTCTGGGTTACCTTTAGAATCGACGATAGAATTTAGGCTACTTGCCTGTTTTATAAGTACTCCAACACCTGTGCCAGTAGTTGTACCCGTTGGTGTATTTGGCCATCCAGCATTTCCGTAGAAATTGTCATCTGGCGCTGCTGCCCAATTACCAACGAAAACTGTTTGTCCAGAACTCGCTTTGCCAGTATATTTACTACTACCTAGTTGTTCAAGATAGCCAGGGTCTAGCGTGGGGTCATCGTTCACTTGGTCGATGGTGCCAGTTTTATTTCCCTTCCAACCAGAAATAAGATTCGTCCAGCATTTCCAATAGCCAAAATCACCTATACTAAAATTATTGCTACTCGATTTCCGGCCAATCTTTAATCCCATATTTATAGAATCAGTATTATTAAAACTAGCTGGAATAAAACCCGCACTAAGATCAGTGCTTCCGTTTGGTAGCTGACCGTAAAATCCACCTGTATAGTAATAGCCTTTTTCAAGAGGTAGAATCCAAACTTGTGAGTCATCGGTCGCTCGACTAAGTTGTGATCCAGTAGTTCCCCACTGTCCGTAATCGAGAGAATTATTATCTAGCAGTTTTTTGGAAGAGAATACTGCAAATTCACCGGGCTCTAAAGTGGTAGGAGGAATAGTCGCAACGAGACTTTCGTATTCACCATTAGATACATCATCGTTTGTTGAAGAATACTTTCTGCAGTTTAAAATTGAACGAGCATATCGATTATTTTGTGGTGTTACCCATTTATCCATTTCCCATTTTTGTCTAAGTGTGGTGTCTGCATAACTACTTCCACGATACTGTCGATCGGTGTACTGTATATGAATTTGTTCAATGCCTGAAAAACTAACCCGCATAGCTGAACCTTTAATAAAGGGATCTGTTTCGCTGGCGGATGATTGAAGTTTTAGTTTAACATTATACGGATTGTGTAATACCACAATCGGAGTACAAACCATATAAAGATTTTGGCACGGGCTTGGCCCGCTTTTAGTTGCCACAGTTCCGTTTTTTCTTTTAACAGAAAAAACCAGAATTACACGATGTAGGTTGGGCATGTAGGCACTGCGGGTGACTCGAGGAATAAACCCGATGCTAGACGCAGATTTATCGCGGCCGATTACGGTATTGATAGTTCCAAGAGCATCACCTAAGTGATTTGCTCCAGGGTAAAGTTGACCAGCAGAATTAAGTTTTGGGGTCGGATAATTTTTAGCCGTACTAGTTGCTCCACTTGCAGCTGTTCCGTGTGGCCCACAAGCATAAGCTGATTCATAGTCATAGGGATCGTAGAGTTCTTTCGCTAAACTAGTTCCAGAGCTGAGAGTTTTATATTTTCCGCTGATGAACTGAGAATTGTTTGGGAAGAATGAACGGGCGGGAAGAGTCGCGGTGTCGCTGGCCCAATCGATTTCTTTGTAGAGTCGATAGTAGTCGCGGATGACGTGCCAGAGTGGCCCGACAAATCTTTTCTTAGCGACAGAATCTTCGCGCATGAAGACCGGCGACCAAGGAAAGTAACTGGTGCCTGAGGTTAATTCGCGACTGGGATTATTATTTCCTTTTTCATACATCGGCACCCAAACGCGTGGTTTGGGGTCCGTGGGTGCCGTCGAAGAAACTGTCGGTGCTAAAGTGGTATTTCCACCGAACTCAGGGAACCCCGAGTTGCGTAAGGCTGGCGCAACGAGAGTTGTATCGTAAAACTCAGTGACCGATCCGCCTTTGGTTTTAGCGGTTATTTCTGCAGCTGTGCCGGCTTTAGCTCCCGACCCGAAATCGGAATTATCGAAATCGTAATCATCCATTTCAAACGCGAGTGAGAGGTCGCGCTTGAGTCCGCCACGGAAACTGTCCGCTAAGACGCCCGATGACCAAAGGGTTTGATTGTGAAACGAAAGTTTGCGCGAATCTAAACCGAGAGTCGTGGTCGTGTATCCAGGAACTAAAGCTAATTGTTGTGTTGATGTGATTTGATTTAGCTCTGCCTGATTCACGGCAACACCCGTCAACCCCGTGATGAGTTCTGTACCGAGTCGCCCGGGAGAACGTAATGCGTTGATGACATTATTCGAAGTAGGAGCGGTGCCCGTTAAATCACGCGAGTCTTGTAAATTGATGCGCACCTTTACACCTTCATCACCAATCCAGTAAGCATAATTTCCAATCGTGATACCTTGGCTAATTCCTGGTACCGGAATTTTTGGTAAAGCGATGCGGCCGTCGACGTCGTCCGATGTTCCATATTTTCCGTCGGTACCTGGCTCAAGCACAGCACTGCCATTGCCGACTAATACTGCAAAGGTTGAGGGGGCAGTCGGGTTGATCGGGTAATCGGTTGTCCAGGGTAACCAATAGGCATTGGTGTAATCGGTTTTGCCTGAGAGTGAAACGGACTGTGCGGTGAAACTCGTCGATGCACTCGTCACATCCTGTCCGCCTTTACCGCTGATTAACCACGCGGGTGGCTCATCCGGTTTATCGGTGCGCCAAACGCCTGTCCAATTGCGTTGTCCCTGACTAATTTTTTCTGAATTGGAAAGCGTCGCCACGTAAGGACTGGGCGGAGAAAATACTCCTGCTAAATCACCCGTCGCGGTAGCTCGTCGATCGGGTCCAGCGGTTTGCTGTAAATGGGCGAGGGCGAGTCGACCCGACATCAAAGCATTAAGTCGGGCACGCGTGGCTAAATGGAAAGTTGCAGCCGCACGGGATTCAACATTGAGAAATGCAGCGAGAACAATCACTACGAACACAATCATCGCCATCATCGTCAAAGAAAGGATGAGTGAGAACCCCTTTCGATTTCTAGATGTTGGCGTGGTGGTTGACATTCGCTGACGTTATTTCACTTGGGCCTGTGCGGATTTCTTAGATGTTTTTTCCGGTTTAGCTTTTTGAGCTTCTTCCTCTTTTGCTTGTTTGATTTCTTCAGCAGTAGGGACGCGCTCGGAAATTCCGCGTGTCATGACGAGGCATGGATCATTAAAATGTGGAACAATAAACCAGAGCGTGCGGGCATCGGCTAATTGAATCCAACGCATGCCACCGGCTGGATTCCATTCACCTTTTTCATCAGCGAGCAGGAATTGACCTTGCCCGTAATCATAGGCCTTAACGGCGGGTTCATAATAAAGATCTTCGCCCGGTTGGAGAACTTTTTTGAGTCCCGGAAAATTGAGTCCTAGTCTCGTTTTGCAGACGTTGAAAAAGCGCATGCTGCCAGCGGCCATTTTTTCAGGTGAATCGGGCACGAGTTGCAACGTGGGTTTATCACTCGGTCCAGA
>JBBAUU010000115.1:0-5059 GCA_040398065.1 Opitutales bacterium
GGAGGGGTCTGATGAAACGATGTAGTCCGCGCCTGTTCGGGCGAGGGCACCTGCTTTCACTTGTACCATGGCCGTGGAAATCATGGGGAACTTCACCGAAAATAAACCACCAAAGCCACAGCAGGATTCCGATTCTTCCGTTTCAATTAATTCTAAACCCTTAACCGCGCGTAATAACTTACGTGGCTCCTCTTTGAGTCTTAATTCGCGCAGGGCGTGACAGCCATCATGGTAAGTAACCTTTTTATTCAACGAAGCACCGACATCTGTAATCTTTAATTGCGAAACAATGAAATCAGAGAATTCAAACGTGCGTTGAGAGAGTCTCTTCGCTTCTGATTCGTACTTTGTACCATGAAGTAGTTCAGGATAAAATTTCTTCATCATCGCCACGCATGAACCGGAAGGACCAACGACCACCTCGGCGTCCTTGAAGACTTCTAAACTGCGGATGGCACCTTCTTTGGCGATTTCCCATTGCCCAGAATTATACGAAGGCTGACCACAACAAGTTTGCGTGGGAATAAATTCAGCCTCTTGCCCTAATTTCTTCAAAACCTTAGCGGTCGCCATGCCTACCTGTGGGGTAAGTTGGTCGACGAAGCAGGGAATGAATAGGGAAACGCGCACAGTCTATCTTAAGAAAGCCTCATGTAAGCCACCGTCGACTGTGATCACTTGGCCTGTGGTTTTATTAAGTCGGTTGGACACCAATAAGAAATACGCCTCCGCTTGGTCAGCTGGAGTAATCGGATTCTTAGTGAGTGTTCTTTCAGCATAGAATTTCGACAGCTTAGTCGTCAGCGATTCCGATGCTTCATCGTCGGTGTAAGGAATGTTATATTTAGCCAACGATGCGATCACGCGATCGCGCGGGAACATCGCCGAGCCTTGAACAACAGTCGCAGGGGCAACACCATTAACTCGAATGAGAGGGGATAACTCCATAGCTAGTTCGCGTACCAGGTGATTAGCGGCAGCTTTAGAAGTGTCGTAGGCCACAGAGCCCTTCTTCGCCACAGCGGCATTCGCACTGGTGGTAAGAACCAAGTTTCCGCGTAGGCCTTGTTCTTTCCAGGTCTTGAAAGCTTCATCACCGACAAGATAACTACCGGTTACATTTAAAGCAAACGTGAGAGCCCACTTATCGTCAGGAATATGTCCGGATGTGTCAGGTGACACGAAAATACCCGCAGTGACGCAAATGGAGTCGAAACCACCGTAGGCTAAGGCGACTTCATCAAGCATGCGACGAATGGAGTTACGATCCATGATATCACCCGCTAAGCCGATGGCTGGACCGCAATTAGAGAGTCCTGTACCAGCAACGCCGATACCAATGCCGTATTTATCCGTAATTTCTTTCGCCGTCGCTTGAGCAGCTTCAGCATTTTTATCTACGCAAACGATGTGAGCGCCTTCTTTAACTAAGCGGTGTGCGGTTTCTTTACCGATACCCGAACCTGCACCGACCACGATAATCACTTGGCGTGCTAATTCTTTCTCCGCAGGCATGCGCTTCAATTTCGCTTCTTCCAATAACCAATATTCAATATCGAAGGCTTCTTGTTGGGGCAGGGCGATATACTGATCAATCGCCTCCGCTCCACGCATGACTTCAACGGCACAATTATAAAATTCAGCAGTCACACGTGACTCAGACTTATCTTTACCCCAAGCCACCATGCCTACGCCAGGAATCAGAACCACGGTAGGATTAGAATCACGCATTGCCGGTGAATTCGCACGTTTGCAGGCGTTATAATATTTAGCGTAATCTTTACGGTAGTTATCTAAACCCGATTGAAGTTTGGATTTAAGTGTCGCGACGTCCTCAGCTTGTGGATTCCAATCAATATACAGTGGCTTGATTTTCGTGCGCAGGAAGTGATCAGGACAAGAGGTACCTAACTCGGCTAAGCGCGGTGCATCTTTTGAATTAACGAAACGTAAAATCTTATCATCATCCTGCACGGTTCCAATGAAACGTTTTTCTTGTGAGACCTGACCACGGAGCCAAGGTAAGATTTTTGCTAACACATCATTACGTTTAGCGACATCGAGGGTTTGATATTTCGCACCACCGAAAGCTTTCGCATCGCCACCTTTGGATTGGTACTGCGACTCGATATAAGCGGCAGCTTGTTCAATCATCGAAAGAGTAAGTTCGTAACAGGCCTTATCGTCATCAGCCCATGAAATGAATCCGTGCTGACCCATCATGATAGCCTTGGTCGATGGCTCTTTGCGGGCGATTTCCTGCATCGCTAATCCCAATTCGAATCCAGGACGCATCCATTTTACATAGGCCATTTTACCCGCGAAGATTTTTTGCGTGAGTGCTTCACAATTCTTAGATGCAGCAATCGAGATGATCGCATTAGGATGCATGTGGTCGACATGCTTGCCGGGTAAGAAGCTGTGCAGCGGGGTATCGATGGATGAGGCGCGTGGATTTAAATTAAAGGTCGTGTGATTATACATGGCGACCATGTCATCTTCCGCCTGTGACTTTAATCCCTTATCGGCACGTGCGGCATACACCGCTTGTAGTTCGATAAGTTTGTCTTGGTAGAGTGAGGAGAAATTTTCGCGGGTCGACGTACGTAAATCGCCGCCTGAACCTTTGACCCATAACACCGGCACGTTCTTGCCAGATAACGGATCTTTTTCAGTCGTCTTCGAAGAAGTGTTCCCGCCACCGGTGTTGGTGATGCGCTGGTCAGCGCCCAACTTGTTCGAACGATAAACTAATCGTCCGACTGGATCGAGCTTGGCGACTTCAGCGTCGTTCCAAAGGTTAGATACATATTTTAATGAGGACATGATATTTTAATATTAAGATTTAGGAAGTTTTTGGAAAGTGGAGTAGGCCTTAGCCCAAGGTGCTGCAGACTTCGGCTTAAAGGTTTTAAATTGATTCGAGCGACGCACGACCTTGCGAAGTTCTTCAATATTTTTGAGTTCTTTCGTCGCCATCGCTTGCACCAGAATATTTCCCATGGCGGTCGCTTCAACGGGACCGGTTACAATAACGCGACCCGTGGCATTCGCGGTCGCTTGATTTAATACATCATTACGACATCCGCCACCCACGATATGGAGTTGTTTGATTTTTCGACGGGTAAGTTTTTCTAGGCCATCTAACTCTGCTCGGTAGAGGAGAGCTAAAGAATCCAAAATACAGCGGGTGATTTCACCGACAGATTGAGGAATGGGTTGTTTAGTCTCACGACAGTAGTCTTGGACTTTTTTAACCATGCTACCCATTTTTGAGAATCGACCATCATCGGGTCTAATCAAAGAACGTAGCTCAGCAGATTTTTCGGCCTGTTGAGTGATGCTTGAATAATCGAGCTTCTTATCGGTCTTAACCCATTCGCGGCGACATTCCTGTAAAATCCAAAGTCCCACCAAACATTTCAAGAAGCGAGTAGTGCGATTATGACCGATTTCATTGGTAAAATTCGCTTTACGCACGGCCTCATTGATCAAGGGCTTATTAAGTTCAACGCCGAGCAACGACCAAGTTCCGGATGAAAGGTAGGCCCATTGATTTCCCTTAGGTGCAGGAACTGCAGCCACCGCCGAGGCGGTATCATGAGCGCAGACGGCAACTACTTGAACATTTTTAAGTTTAGTTTTCTTTTCTAACGCGGGTGAAAGCTTCGCGATGACTTTTCCAGGCTGAATGGTCTCAGGGAAAAGATGTTTCGGAATATTCAGCTTTTCAATCAAGGGCCATGCCCATCGATTTTTACTAGTATCCCATAATTGACTACCCGATATCAAAGTTTCTTCCGCGCGAATTTTTCCAGTAAGTTTCCAACTCACGGCATCACCGATGAGTAAGAATTTATCGGTATTCTTTAAAACCTTTGGACGGGTTTTGAAATCAGCATATAACTGATAAAGCGTATTGATAGAAAGAGAGCCTATACCCGTAGCGCTGAAAATCTTTTGAGGTGACAGCTTTTTCTGAATTTCAGCAAAGGTGGCGTCGGTTCTTTCGTCGCGATAGCAATATGGTAAGTCGATCACTTCGCCGGCTTGATTAATTAAAACATAATCCACGCCCCAAGAGTCGCAGCCAATGGATTTTACTGGTCCGAGTTTCGCAGCTTTCTGCAAACCAATTTCGATTTCTTTAATCAGTCGGGGAAAATCCCAGCGTAAGGTGCCTTTGTGTTTTATCGCACCATTCGAAAAACGGTGAACTTCAGTCATACTCAATTTGCCAGAACGGAGCGAACCACAGATCACGCGACCCGACTCAGCTCCTAAATCAATGGCAAGGTAGTGTGACATTATTGTCCGAGCATTTTTTGGCGGTAGTGTTCATCAGGTCGACCTGCAATGCGTTCGACTTGTCCAGCTGACATGAAATCAGGTCCACCGAGGGTGGCGGCACCGACAAATATTTGCGCAGACTTTTCAGCCATGAGCAATGTACCCATGACCGCCTTAGGACTAGATCCCACGGCGATGATTCCGTGATTCTTCAACAGAATAACTTTGGGTTCACGTCCGGTGCGACGAACATACAAGAGCGTTTCATCGCGAATCGCCTTAGCCAAACTCAAACCTGGATCAACATAAGGCACTAAAACGGATTCAGTTCCGCAAAGCACCACTTCATCAGGAAAAAGTCTTTGCGTTGCGAATTCCTTCGCGCGTGGAGAACAGAGAATTTGATTTACGGCGATGGCGTGAACGTGGCCGACGCAGTTGACGCCGGGCAGAGTTAAGAGCCATGCGTGAAAGAGCGCTTCAATCGAAGGCTTTTTGGCATTCGAATCTACACGTGAATCAAACAACGCTTTATCAATCGCTGCATCACTTAAATCTCTTTCATTAAACAGTGGTAGTAGTTTATCGAAGCGACAAACGGCGACATCCGTTGTCTGTAGTTTTTCCAGATTAGTGCCGGATGCTTTGACCGCGAAAGTTTCATCATTCAATTTCATGGATGAATTACCTTCACCCAAAATAGCCATACGCAACGTGGGCGAACCCATTTGGTGCGACAACTCTAAGAGTGGATTTAGGTCCTTAGCTT
>JBBAUU010000116.1:0-5057 GCA_040398065.1 Opitutales bacterium
GTAATTCCAAGAAGGCCTGCAGTTTGGCTGAATCAGCTTCATCCATTTTCGGATCCAGAATACGCGGGTCTGCACAAATCTGACGGAGACGAAGTAATTGATTAAACGCCGCCATACGAATGCTGGCTTCCTTGGCCCCACTCATTTCCATTTCGAAAATTTCCTTACGAGTGTTCTCCTGCATCTCGTCGTAGAACTTCTTCTGATTGTCTTCGAAGTCACAGTAAATGATTTGTTCAATCTTCGCAGGTAACTCCGGAGCCACGGCAACTTTCGAGCGACGTAGTAAATACGGCGCTGCCATTTGTAATAATCGGTCGTCGTGCCATTTACGGTCATCCATCGCGACACGCTCTTCAACCTTAGGCAAGTAGCCAGGCATCAGGTAACCAAAGAGGGAACGAAGATCTTCTAGTGAGTTTTCAACGGGCGTACCCGTTAAAATATAGCGACCTTTCGCAATGAGTTGTTTGACGGCTTTGGTCGACTGCGCTCGAGGATTTTTAATATTCTGTCCTTCATCACAAATCGCCACACCCCAATTAACCATCGAGAAGGAGCCGATATCGCGGGCTAAGGTACCGTAAGAGGTGATGACTAAATCGTAACGCTTTAAGAATTCGGGCGATGATTCACGGAACTGTCCGTGGTGCGGTAAAACTTTCATGCTCGGCGTAAATCTGCGAGCTTCTCGTCGCCAATTTTCAACCAACGAAGCAGGGCAGATGACCAGACAGGGCCCGTCGGCCGGACGTTCGCGACGAACGACTTCCATGAAGGCCAACGCTTGAACAGTTTTACCGAGACCCATTTCGTCAGCCAGTAAACCGCCTAAATTATTCCGGTGTAAGTGCCATAACCACGCGACGCCTAACTTTTGATAGATGCGTAACATCTGATCAAGGTCTTCACGAATCGGTGCTGGTTGAAGTTTGGAAAGATTACGAATTGCATCCGAACGCTTGGTCCAAGTTTCTGGAGGAGCAAAGGCCGCTTGTAATTCTTCGGCAATCGCATCGGCACTCGCTAAGTCAGCAAAGCCGATTTTCAGATTCATATCTAGGTCTACATCGCGCTTGGATTCGCCGGTGATTCGACGTTGGGCATTGCGAATAGACTCAAGTAATTCGGGGGTAATCAGACGAGGTCCGCGGTCGGTATAGAAGAACATTCTTCCGCTAGCTAAGGCTTCTTGAACCACTTTCGGAGTCTTACCTTCCGGATCAATGCCGATGGCAAAGCGATAGCCTTCGGTGTCTTCAGCGGCTGCACATTTCGCTTTGGCTAACTGCACATTGCGCAGGGAGTGCGATAAATTGTGCGTAAAGTAAGCACGATTATCTTCGCAAAGTATTTTGTGATGTCGGGCTAAGAAATTCAGCACCTGAATCGTGCCACCTAATCTCCACTCCCGGGTACTAGTTTCTAAAATGAATCCGTTACGTTGTAGAACTTCACGTAATTCAGCAACTGCTCCACCGGCTTTTTGGGGGAGGCGAATGCGTAACCATTTCATGGAACCATCCACCCAAGTTGTATCTTCGCTACCACGATCTTGCGCACGAATTTCTTCTTTCTCGTCATCTAATTCTTCTCCGTTCGCTGTCGTTTGTGGAGTCGGATTAGGGTCGTCTAAATATTCATGCACACCTGCGAGCTCGTTGCCATTCCACACCATCGGTGTTTCCGGGGCGTTCGCCATGCGGAATATAGTGAGGTCTTTTCCGAAGGCTAGAAGCTGTCGTAGGTGTCGACGAGTAAGAGGGAGGAGGCCTTGGAGTTTTCCGTTACAAAGATTTTCTAAAATCGACAGGAAAATAACGGTATTGGTCTCAATCGTCCAAGCCTTCGTGCGATCAATATTTTCCGGCGCCACTTGGACGTCATCAATACGTAATTCTAAACGACAAATAATTTCATCTCGTTGTGAAGAGGTCGCGATATTCGGTGGAATAATAAAGCGGACTTCAATCGGAGTACCTTTTTTCGGAGAAAGATTAATCGTGCGTAACTTCGGACCGCTGCTCGCTAAATTATTGGCGGGCGCCGTATTCTTATCTTCCGCGGGCTTGGCATCATTGGCTTTTACTTTGGTCGGCTCGATATCATCGGTGAGCTTGAGATAGCCTTCTTTAATCGCTAAAACTAAATAGGCGGCGAGGGAGTGAACGCAGAGCTTGCGTTGAACCAAGGAAACTTCGCACGCACACTCATTGCGCTGGAAGGTGATGGATCGTAAGTTCCAAATGGCCTCGCGAGATTCCTTACCGTCGTCGACCGTCGCCTGAACCGTGGGAAACGTCCAGTTGGCCTTCTTTACTTTGCCTTTGGCAATCAGCTCCTTGGCGAGGAGCATAGTGGCCCCACCGGCGAGATCAATGAGCTCGTCCTCTGAGATATTTGGCAACGGCTGACGTGGAGCCATTAGTGGTTATTTACGTGGGTAGATGCTTCACGTGTGGAAGCATCAAATAATGAATGTTAGGAAAGACTTTTCGCTTTAAGAAGCGACGTCTTGGTCCGTTACACCAGGGTGCATCTCATAGATGCCTACCGGAGTCGTCGGACCTGTCATTACAATGGAGTAGTCAGCCCCAATGCCAATCACAATCTTACCCCCAGGCATATTTACCGTTAAATCGGCATCAACTAGCCCCATTTTGTAGGCCACCGCCGCACAGGCCGACGAGGATGAGCCCGACGCCAAAGTGTAACCTGCACCACGTTCCCAGATTTCAATTTGAATGTTCTTACGATCCAAGACCTTTAAAAATTGTACATTGGTACGATTGGGGAAATTGGTGTGCAGTTCTAAATCAGGTCCGTAAGTCTTAGCTAAATCTGCAGTCAGATTATCCACAGGAATCACGCAGTGCGGATTTCCCACCGTCGCCGCCCAATATTTAAAGGTCTTACCTTTTACAGTGATTTCTTCACCTAAGACTTCACGATCAGGTCCGACGTGAGGAATCTGCGGTGCACGGAAGGAGACTTTACCCATTTCTACGCGAATGCGATTACCGCCTTCGAAAACGGAACAGCCCACTAATCCGCCCGGGGTATGAATTTTAAATTCTTCACCTTCTTTGACTCGACGAGTTTCTAAAAGGTGACGACAGAAAATTCGAATGCCGTTTCCAGACTTCTCTGCTTCGGATCCATCGGGATTTAAAATGCGTAAACCAAAAGCACCGTCTTTACGTTCAATCGGACCATAAAGAATTCCGTCCGAACCTAAACCGTAGTGACGATGACAAACTTTGCGGATCACTTCAGGAGAAAAGAGGGTCGGACAATCTTTTGGCTCTAAAACCAAATAGTCATTTCCTAGGGCATGGTACTTCGCAAAGCGCATAAGGGTATAATGGCTCTTTTTCTTGGAGAAAAGCAAGCCCACGCATGTCTAAATTAACGCCGATCGAGCGAGCGATAATGAATCGCCTCAAGTAAATGCGCCGTCGAAATTTGCTCCGCATTGGCTAAGTCTGCAATCGTTCGCGAGACCCGCAAAATGCGGTCATAAGCACGTGCCGACAGCGATAATTTCTCCATGGCCTGTTGCAATAAATCCCCTTGGGCACGGTCTAAAGCACAGTTTTCTCGTAAAGCTTTGCCCGATAACAGGGCATTGCAGGCATAGGGCTGATCTTGAAATCTTTTTCTCTGAATTTCTCTCGCCGCTTCAATCCTCTGACGAATTTCTTTTGAAGCTTCACCGGGTTGAGTATTTCTGAGCTCTTCAATCGAAAGCGCGGGAGCTTCAATTTGTATGTCAATCCGATCCAACAGCGGCCCAGAAATTTTTGCGCGGTAACGTTGAATATGAACTTGGGAACATCGACACTCCTTCTGACGATCTCCCAAGTGTCCACACGGACACGGATTCATTGCCGCGACTAACATAAACCGAGCGGGTAGGGTAACTTTCGCTGCCGCCCGCGAAACAGTCACACACCCATCTTCAAGGGGCTGACGTAGAACCTCGAGTGCGGCTCGACGAAACTCTGGCAACTCGTCGAGGAACAATACGCCCAGATGTGCGAGCGAGACTTCCCCAGGACCGGGAATACTTCCACCACCGATTAACCCAATGTCACTGATCGTATGGTGAGGAGATCTGAACGGTCGCCGCCATTTTTTGTTTTTATCCTGAAAAGCTAAACCTGCTGCTGAGTGCACAGACAAAATTTGAATATATTCATCGGCATTGGGCGTGGGCAGAATGGAGGGTAGGCGTTTTGCGATTAGCGACTTTCCTGAGCCTGGTGGGCCTAAAATGATGATATTATGCCCGCCCGCCGCCGCTACTTCGACCGCTCGCCGAACTTTAATTTGTCCCTTCACCTCAGAAAAATCAGGCTCACCATCGTCAGCCGTTAATAATAAATTCTCATCTCTGGGTGGTAGTGGCTGAAACTTGGGATCGTTCGATAAAAAACGTAATGCACCATCGAGCGAGTCTACAGGAACCGCTTCAATGTCTTTTACCAACGCTGCTTCTTCCGCTGAAGCTCTGGGTAAAATCACACCTTTTAGTTTTAATTTTTTAGCGAGTAGGGCAATGGCCACACCGCCTTTAACTGCACGCGTTCCACCACTGAGTCCTAATTCGCCAGCAATTAAATAATCAGACAATTTATTTTTATTAATTTGCCCAGTCGCCGCCGCCATCCCAATCGCAATGGGTAAATCATACATTGAACCTTCTTTACGTAAATCGCCCGGCGCTAAATTAATCGTGGTTTTGGTTTCATACCCGCGCAGTCCCGTGTTTTGTAACGCCGAGAGAACACGATCTTCCGACTCCTTCACGCCCTTGTCAGGCAGTCCCACAATCTCTAATCTCAAGTCACCGACCTCACCCGTATTTACTTCTACCTCAACAGGCACGGCTTCAACGCCGACCAGCGCAGCCGAATGGAGTGACGCAAACATACCCCCAAAAACCTGAATCATCACAGGTCTTCAAGTGACGACTTGTGGGCTATTTATTGAGTAAAACCTACCAGATACCGACTATTTCTTAATGGATTTTAGTAGGGCAGGGATGTCTACCG
>JBBAUU010000117.1:0-4817 GCA_040398065.1 Opitutales bacterium
GGATGAAGCTAAGCAAGAGCGTGCTAATTTCGTAAAACTTTCAGCAGAAGAGCGCCAACAATACATCCGTAAATTATTAGAAAAATATTCGGCCGACTTACCCAAGATTCGCGCCGATGGAAAATCGAAGGATAAAGACGGTGACGGAAAAAAAGAGGGTGAAGGTGCCGGACACCGTCGCACACCGCCTGCTGAAGCCCCTCCGGTTCAGTAATCAAAGTGCTCGCCGCTTTTCCAGCGGTTGTGCGCCCAGAGCCAATCTGCACAGACCTCATCGGAACTTTGTAACTGTTGTGCCAACCACGTATTGGACTCTTCCGTCAGTGCCTCAGAATCTTTGCCTTTTAATTCAAAGGCGTTGAGTTCACAGCGCCAAAACCCGGTCCGGTGTGCCCAGAAAATTCGAGCGTCGGCTTGAAATCTTTTGGCAATGATTCCTGGAAGATTCGTCACGGCGCAGGTGCGATTGAGAAATTTGAGCGGAACGCCTTGGTGGGTGTTCTGATCGAATAATACACAGGCGACGCCGCCCAGTCGTACCGCCTCCATGGTTCGGCCGAAGCCTTCGCGTCGCGAAACTAATTTCATCCCAAACCGTTCGCGCGATTTCTTAATCCAGTTTTCGGCCGAAGGTAAATCGAGCGGACGGTAAAGCGTTACCCAGTTTCGTTGAGCTAAACTTGCGTCAAAAAGTCTAATCGTTGTCATCATCTCCATTAAGGAAAAATGCGGCACAAAACAGACCGTGCCATTTTCCGCGTTATTCAATCGGCTCGCTCCCGTTAAGATACTTGGATTCAGTTTAATCCGGGTAAGTAAATTTTTTTCGGAAAGCGCAGCTGAAGCGATTCCAAATAGACTCATCTCGGCTGTCCGCTGACAGGAAAGTTTCCCAATTTTTTTCCACCACGCTTGATCTTTTTCCGGAAAAGCCTGCTGCAAATTATTTAAAACAATTTCTCGGCGAAGGAACCAAATACACTGGCCAAAGACCCACGCATTGACTCGCGCAAAAATCTCTGGCAAATTAGCTAAAAGCCAAGCGTAGGTGGCAATTAGGACGTACATCGTGATTGCTTAGCGCCCCTCAAGTTTAAGGACTTCTTTAATGTCGGGTACCGTAATCATGCGCCGGCCTAAATCATCGCGCGCAAAATATTTATCGGGCTGACGCACCAAATCAAAAGGTTCTTCGGGTAAATTATCTTCATCGAATTCCATTTCATCCACCGCATCGATTTCATCAAAGATGTGACTCATGCGCAATGGGTCGCCTTCAATCACCGCTGCGGGGTTATGTAAGCGACCTTCTTTTAAGAAATTAAAGAAGAGACACGGATAAAAACTATTTTCGTATTTTTCTAAAAACTTACTCATCCATTGACCGGGAACTTCCCAGCGACGATTTAAGACGACGGCATCAGAAAAATGGATGCAGGCCTCGTACCATTCGGAAAGCTCGGGGTGGCGATGCGCGAGTGCACAATCTACGACCGTGATGACCCGTTGAATTTGCCAATCGGAATTCGTCACGCGTTGGTGAATGGCTTCCATCTGATCGATGGTGGAGAGCCGTCCATTCGTAATCAGGATACAGGCTGCTTCTTCGGCTGGTTGAGGTACGCGGGCTTCTCCTTCTTTAAAGGTCCAACGCTCGGCACGGGTCGCGTTCTCTGAAGTCTCGGCACTCTCCGCTAAAACACGAATCACTTTACCTTCGACCCACGCGTTATCCGCGAGTTCTTTTACGACGGCCGAACGGCCTGATCCAGCAATCCCGAGAACGATGATGAGCGGGGTCATGCTTTACGGCCACAGCGTCCGAAAGATTCATTTTGTCCACGATCGCGAATCCAGTGATCGACGGCTACGAGTGCGGCCATGGCTTCAACAATGGGGACCGCACGTGGTAAGACGCACGGATCGTGACGTCCTTTAGCCGCGAGTGAGGTTTCTTTACCATCGGGACGCACGGTTTTTTGTTTTTGTAAAATAGTGGCGGTCGGTTTGAACGCGATACGGAAGACGACATCTTCGCCGTTGGTAATGCCCCCTTGCGTTCCACCCGAGCGATTAGTTGCGGTGCGAATACGTCCGCCTTTTTTGACGAATAAATCATTATGCTGGCTACCCATTAATTGAGTGCCCGCAAAACCACTACCGATTTCAAATCCTTTCGTCGCTGGTAACGAAAGCATCGCCTTCGCTAAATCAGCTTCGAAGCGATCAAAGACAGGAGAACCTAAGCCCGCAGGTAATCCAGAAATCACACAGCAAATCACGCCACCCACGGAATCTCCATGGCTGCGTGCACTGCGAATGCAGTCAGCAATTTTTTCTGCGGTCGCAGGATGCGGACAACGTGTGGGGCTCGCATCGACTTGTTTTTGCGTTGGAGTTTTTGCCAGCGCTGGCATTTGAATATCCGCGACGCTTTCCACCCACGCCGTAATTTTTGCACCACAAGCGTGATCCAGAACCGTTTTCGCTAACGCACCGGCGGCCACACGTGCGGCCGTTTCGCGAGCGGAGGAACGTCCGCCGCCTTCGACGGCACGAATACCGTATTTAGAATCGTAAGTGAAATCTGCATGCGATGGACGGTACGCTGATTTCATTTCGGTGTAGGCCGAAGGACGTTGGTCTTTATTGCGAACGATAATCGCAATGGGCGAACCTAAGGTCAGTCCATCGGGGGAGACACCAGATAAAATTTCAGGCTGATCTTCTTCTTTGCGTTGCGTGGTTAAATCGCTCTGTCCAGGGCGACGACGCGCTAATTCTTTTTTAAGAAAATCTAAATCAAAGGGGACGCGGGGAGGGCAGCCTTCAATCACTACGCCCAAGGCGGGACCGTGACTTTCTCCGAAAGTCGCAATGCGAAAGCTGTGTCCAAAAATATTTCCCATGTGTGTTTAGATATTACTGTAAATAAGAACGCCGCCAAGCCGAATGGCTGGGCGGCGTTCCATTAGGCGGTTCCGCCCGCTCTTTTATCGGCGAAGGTTAGCAGAGATTTTTGAAACCAGCTGCTGACTTTGTTCGCAGTTACCAAAGAAGCCATATTTCACAGTGACGATTGTGTAAGATTCTTTAGTTTTTTCGTCCTGGAATTTAGAGATATTGATTTTTACTTCTAAGTCGCCGATCGCACGCGCGAAGACGGTGGTGTCGAAAGGTTGACCTTCAGAATTGTGTTGGGTTTCACCCATACGCTTCATGACGTCGCTCTGTTGATCAACCGCACGTTTAACGGCGTTGAAGACAACTTCAGGCTCCGCTTTATATTTAGTAGTTAAGGTGCCAGTGATGTTTGAGAACATCGAACCGGAGTTATCTGGATTATCTACGCCCACATAGGTGGTGCAGCCAGTAAAGGTGATAGCTGTAGCGAGGAGTGCGTAAGTGACGGCGTTCTTCATAATTAGGTGTAATTCGGTAATAATCAAAGAACACACCCCCGCTATGAAGGCAAACCCTTTCGCCCATGCAGATTATCGGCCCCCCAGGGAATAATGTAATGACAATCTGAATACAAATGGCAGTCAAAAATGCATTTTACCCTATATTCTATTGGTCAAAATCGACTTTCCTTTTTAATAAAAACCGGCCTTTGATCAGTAAAATAATCATAAGTCACTGATTAACAATTAGATAAGTGTTTTATGAGCGAAACTTGTCATAAAACAGGTATTTTGGGCCGATCGCGCCTGTGAATGGTGTGAATATTAAGCTGGGGCTAAAATCTTGACGGGTGGGGCATAGTGGTTGAAAGTGGGCGTACTGGGTTCACGCTCCCATATCTCATGTCCATTGGTTCAAACCATTCTCTCTTTACAGGAATCCATCACGGAAAGTTGGATGAGAAAAATCGTGTCACCATTCCAGCGGCCTGGCGTTTTGAAGGAACTGCGGAAACAAGTTTTTTAGCGATGTATCATCCCGCGGTTGGATCGATTGTCGTTTTTCCTCCATCGATGGTGAAGCGCATCTCTGATGCAGCTCTGCAAGTCACCGTGAGCGATCCCGATAAAATGGATGCGCTGAGTTTATTGGGCGCCAATAGTATTCAAGTTTCCTGCGATAAAGCCGGTCGCATTACGCTCAATGATCACGTGGTGAAAGAAGCCCATCTCGATCGCGATGTGGTTTTCAAAGGTGGTTTTACGACGTTTCAAATCTCGGCAAAAAATCCTCCCAAGACCGAACGCGATTCTGAACGCACCCGGATTATTCTCCGCGCGCTCCGCGAACTCGGAATTTAATTTGTATCCAAAAGTTACTTACACAACTCACAGCTTATTCACAATTAATTTTTAAATGACCAGTCACGTTCCAGTTTTACTCGAGGAGTGTTTAGCTTTGCTAAACCCTCAGTCGGGCCGTGCCTATTTAGATTGTACGTTTGGTGGGGGTGGACATGCGACGGCGATTTTAGAGCGCGCCGAAAACATTACCCTCGATGTGATGGATCGTGATCCCGCTGCACTCGAACGTGCGCAATCACTCCTCCAACGTTTCCCCAAAAACTTTCGTTTTCATTCAGAAGATTTTCGTAACCTTGACCGCGTTCCGGGGTCGTTTGACGGTGTTATGATGGACATTGGGGTGTCTTCTCATCAGTTGGATATCCCGGAACGCGGTTTCTCTTTTCGCTACGATGCCCCCAACGATATGCGCATGGATACGCGCAAGGGCCGTACCGCTGCCGAGTTTTTAGAACGCGCCACCCGGACCGAATTAGAAAAAGCGGTTCGCGATTACGGTGAAGAGCCTCGCTGGTTCCGCATTGTGAATGCGATCGAAGCTGCCCGCGG